>JAFGPJ010000430.1 GCA_016936275.1 Sedimentisphaerales bacterium | reverse complement strand
CCGGGAAAATCCGGAATATGAGGAGCGGTATCGTAGCGAGTCGAAGCATAGACTGTCGCAAAGAGTCCCTGACCGGTGTCATCATATTGTAGAGCGTAAGGATATTGCCCCGATTTCTGCTTAATAAATAGTTTAGCGGAACTGGATTGATCCCCTTCGGGCTGCATCCAAAGTGCCACCGACATTGCATTGGTGAAGTGGAAATCCGCATGATCGGGAATTTCAACTTTGTCGGTGCCGTCGAATTCGAGGGCCGTGCCATACATGCCCGGCACCCATTCGGGCGTGCTGTCTACGAAAAATCCGTCATGTCCGGCACCCGATGAATCCGCTGCCGTAGTGCCTGTGCCTTCGTCGAACATCCACCAGCCGATAAGGCCATCGCTAATTTCAGCATAAACTCCACTGGTCAGACATATCACCAATACCAGCATCGAGAAAAACAATTCTTTACACATAATAATCCTCCATCAAAAAAGAGTTAACGTTAAAAGGCCTAAAATAATATTTGTACTGATTGTTTATTCTTCACGTTTGCCAAATACGACTGAGATTTGATATTGCCTCCTTCCTTCGAAAGCTAAGTTTTTGCGCTTTTCAAGAAGCAAAAATCCATGTTTCAATAGAGTTATTTATATCAGATTATCAGCTCTTTAGTCAAGTAAAAAACTCCGCAATAACTATATGCCGGTTCTGCTTTGCAATTGGGGAGGCGTGAAGAAAAATACGGAAAAAGGGCCTTTACCGAATCGAAGGGTACAGGCCCCAAATGGACTAACATTCTATTATCATCTAATCGAAGGTATTACTTACTCTTCCACAGGTTTTCTCGACCGGTACAGCCGAATATCGTCGAAGTACATCTTTCCCGAACCACCTAGTACTGTTATGTTGCCCCTGGTACCAAGACCAATTGCCATCGAAGTCACATCAGTCAGGATTATGCCCTGATCGGCAAATGCCTGAAGAGGAATTACCCACTCAGTCCAGGTGTTTATCTGTGCTGCAGCCAGGTCTTCATGAACTACTACAGCAGGTATTCCAGTCTTGTTGGAGACCGCCACATAAAGCGGCTCAGCATCGTTGCTGGCTATACCGATGTCCTGATTCGCCCACTGCTGGCCGACCATTCCGGTTATCGTAACGTTGGAGAATACCGCCTCGCATGTAGCTGTTAGATTATGGGCAGTCACCGCTAAACCTATATATACGTTCGTACCCATCTGAATTGGTTCGGCTACACCCAGTTTCTGCCAGCTTGAACCGTTGGCTGAACTGTACGCTGAAAAACTGCCCCCAAGGTCGCGCTCGATTTTGACCCAGTATGGAGCGGTTTTGCCGCCGGTATCATCGTTGGAGAAACTGTCACCGCCTGCATCTGGGCGTCGTTGGAAGGACACGCCGGAAGCAGGCGTTACGACTATCATCGCGTGTGCAGAGCCGGCATCGAGTGTCTCGCGAATCATCACGCCGGCCTTGGCCCAGTTGTCGGTATCACTGACACTTTCGACTTTCGCTATAATCGAGCCTGCACCGGAGAGAGTCTTGAAGGCGTAGTGGAATTCATCCGATTGATTCCATATGTCTGCACCTGTTGCAGTCATCGTGTAGGTTCCGTTCGGTGCTTCAACGAAGCTACCGACCGATGCCGGATAACCATGGAACCATATTGATAATTCCGCAGCACCTCCCTGGGTCCAGTCACGCGGCGCAGCCATAGTAAGCTCTACTTCCGAATACTTTGCATAAGCCTGTTTATTATTGTCATAAACCAATGGCATTGACTGACTGCCGCCATGAACAATGGTTTCCTCGGTAAATGAAGGCGTGGTTTCGTCACCTACGGCCGCTCCGGTGCCATTACCGGCAAAGTAAGGATCGGCGCCCAGAGTGCCGTAGCCGAGGCCATCATGCCATGAGAACCATATTTGGTTTGCGCTGGCATCATAACCTTCGAAATCGTCAATGATAAGGAAGTCGGCTGTTGTAAAGCTCCAGACGTTACCTGTCCAAGGGCTGTCCGGATTAGCCGGATTAATTTCATCGACCCGCCAATAGTACTTAGTAGCCCAGGCCAGACCGCCCGGATCATAGCTCTCGTCACCCAGCGCTTTAGTTCCTTTGAATTCCGGCGAAGCTTGAGTGGCGTTTCTTACTGCCGCTTCATCCGTGCCGAAGTACACCTCGTGCGAAGCAGCGTCATCTCCCGGGCCCCAGCTAAGGATAGAAGTCTGCCTGACATCGACCGAGCCGCTGCGCGGAGTTGGACTGCTCGCCTTGACAGGTAAGGAGAGTGCCGCCTGTGGAATTAGCTGCTTTGGCGTCCGCGGGCTCGACCAGCGCAGCTCTGCCACCGCACCGGCATTATCCTCATAATACTCCATAACCAGGCTGTACGTAGTGCCGGCTATAAGGTCAATTTTTCCACTATTCTCAGTGGCCGACCGGTTCACCCAGCTATCGGCAAGCAATTGACCATCAACCCAAAGACGCACGCCGTCATCGGTTCTGGGATAGAATGTGTAGGTTTCGGTGAACACCGCTTCTACTTCACCGGTCCATCGGACTGAGAAATTGTCATCGCCGAGAAGCCGATCGGGGCCGCCTGGATCGCCCCAGTTAAAATTGATTTGTGGATCGGTGCGGGTTAGAACAAGAGTTTCAAAATTCATCCCCTGGTAGTAATCCGCCCGCACGCCGCCACTCGTGCCTGCAACGGTGAAGCTCCAGACATTACCCTTATGTGTCTCAAAGCCGTCATATTCGTCGATTCGCCAGTAATAGGTCTTACCTGGCTCAAGAGCTCCGGGAATGAAAGAAGTCGTTCCCACATCGCCTTTTGCAGTATCGCCTGTACCGGCATCGACATCGTCAAAATTATCGCCGAAGTAAACATTGTGCAACATTGTACTAAAGCCTGCTGCCCATGTAAGTTTCACATCCGGCTCTAAAAATTTAGCGCCATCGGCCGGGACAGGATCAAAGGCGGCTTTTGGCGGAACCGTAAAGCTCCAGACATCACCTACCCACGGACTATTCGGATCCAGCTCATTGACCTCATCTATCCGCCAGTAATATGTCGTGCCATAGACAAGGCCGTCCGGATAGGGATACCCGACAAAACCAATGAGGAAAAACGTAAGCGAAAGGTCCTGATTGCCCTGGAAGGTCTCGGCGGTTCCCGCCTTTACATCGTCAAAATTGTCGCCGAAGTAAACATCGTGAGAAACTGCTGCAATTCCCGGCTCCCAGGAAAGGCTGGCCCATGTGGCCTCGTGAAAAGCGCCATCAGCCGGGCTTGGCTTTTCAGCCGTAAAACTTCTGAAAACGGGTGGGATATAGTCACCTTCATAAAATCTTACACCATCTATCCAAAACTCACCAGCAGCAAAACCAATATGAAATGTGAAGCCTGCCGGGGTCACGGTTTCCGTAAAAACAGGCGTCGTGACGTTATATTCCGCCCACTCCTCGGTTATGGTAAAGGTCTCCTGACTGTACCCAGTCCACGGATCTGCCGATATCTGCGGCTTGAAATCGACCTGAAATGTGCCTTCCTTACACTTTAGAAAGGCGGACACGGTATAATTCTTGCCCTGCTCAAAGACTGCTCCTGAAGGTACCAGGCCGATTTCCCACCAGTTTGGATTGGCCTCGGGAACTGTTACATGTAAGCACAAGTCTCCCTCAACTGGATCTTCGGCGACGACAGCGCCTGCCAACTCGTCCACTACTTCCGCTGTAGCAGCCCCGTATACATACCAAGGATCAAGGACGCCGTCCTCGAAGCCGCCGTTCGGAAAGTAATTTCCGTTTTCATCTTGTGCACGGCTGGTACCACATAATATGAATCCAATCAATAAAACCGTCGTCAACGTGATTATTCGAGTTCTCATAACACTGCTCCGACAAAATGCTACTATAACAACGACTAACAAAACGCACCTCATTATTAAATTTTGCCATTTTCAAGATGGTTATTCACGACTTGGCATTACCTCCTTCCTTTTAATGAATATACAATTTTGGCGCTTCATCAAGAAGCAAAAAACACACGCTCACATTTCCACTTATACCAGATTATCAGTCCTTTCGTCAAGTAAAAACGCCTGAACAGTCGGTTTAACGTATTTGGAAGTGAAGTGAATTTATTTGGCCTTTAAGTACATGGAATGTTAGTATCGGGTCATGACACAACCATACGAGTGTGAAATCAGATTCGAAATCGACGACATTAAAGATTTCGAGGCGAGGCTCGACCGGCTGGGAGCAAGGATTGCCCTTCCATACGAGTTCACCGACCATTATTACAAGCTGCCGGCAGGGAATTGGGATCCCGTAAAGAAGAACATCCGAATCAGACAGTGGATTCAGCCTCAAAAAGATACAACCATATATATCGTTAAGCTGGAGATTATCTCGATTGACGGCTTGCAGTTCAAACGCTCGCTTTACCCTGAAGGCAAATTACCGCTGTTTACGGGCCCGCACGATATGTGCCGGACACTGCTGGACGATCTCGGTTTCGAATTTTGGTTCTCATTGAGAAAGGAAAATGCGTGTCTCTGGGAGGTCCCCCGGTACGCGGCGCAGGCCGTCCCTTGCGGGAGCTTTTTCACCGCCGTCGAATACATTAAAGGTCTCGGCTGGACAGCGGAGCTTGAATTCGAAGGAAATGATCCCCAAAAGGCCGGCTCGGCCATCCGGCAAGCCCTGAGTGCACTTCAAATCCCCATGCAAAAAGTAACCCACAATCCCATCTCCGCTGTCTACCTGCAGAATATAGAACGCAGCAGAAATGCCGACAAAAACAGCTAAGATTTCATTTTGTTCCTTGTTTGGACATGGTATTACGCCAGCTCTCGGCCGAGGACATAAGCTTGCTGGAGGGATTGGCTCTTGCTCCTGATGGCTCCTTTTTCGCCTACGCCGAGAACGATGATTTGGCCGAGAAGCTTTATTTCCAGATATGCCAGAGACTTTCTGAAGAATTCGATAACACCTCTTGCCGTCTCAGGGTCGTCTTCCTCGAACGGGACGGCCAACGCCGCTGAGAGACCTTTTATCTTTTGCCTGTTTTCGGGGCAGTTGAAATAGACGAGCCGGTCGATAAACGCCTTCATCAGGGCGGTCGGCCCATACCAATAGACAGGCGTGCCGAAAATGATAACGTCGCTTTGAATGATTTTCGTATAAATGGCACACATATCGTCGTCTTTGCTGCAATCTTTGCCCTTCCAGCAAGCGTGACAGCCGTCGCACTCGCGGATAGTCAAATCGCCAAGAAACAGCTCATCAACGACAGCGCCGCCCGCTTGGGCCCCTTCGATTACCCTCGAGACAAGGATATGCGTGTTTCCATTTTTGCGAGGACTCCCCATAACCGCGAGTATTCGTTTCATAATCATATATCCTACGACTGACAAGCCATTGTATGCACAATGGATATCGAAGAAAAGATAGAAAAGCAAGAATTCGTTCTTGATTTTCCCTCCCAGCCAGGATTATAATTTGCTTTTCGTAATTGGAGCCGGTTCAGGAGATGTTTATAGCGAATAGCAAGGAAGCAAAAGTTTACCACATACTTTAGAGTTGGAGAAACAAACATGGTGCAAAAACAAAAATTAACACGACGAGAGCTCTTAAAGAGTTCGGCATTGGCGGCCGGAACGCTGGCTTTGACCGGCAAAGCCGTTCCTTTGGCCGAAGCAAGAGGCAGCGACACAATCCGAGTCGGAGTAATCGGCTGCGGCGGCAGAGGCTCCGGCGCAGCGCACGACTGCGTGAATTCCTCGAAAGGCGTGGAAATAGTCGCCTTGGCCGATACGTTCGAGGGCAGATTGGCCGGTTTGAAGAAGGACTTCAATGTCCCGAACAACCGTTGTTTCGTAGGCATGAATGCTTACAAGAAAGTACTGGCGCTTGACGATGTGAATCTGGTCATCCTGGCGACGCCGCCTGGCTTCAGACCCAAGCAGTACGCCGCAGCTATTGAAAGCGGCAAGAACGTCTTTATGGAAAAGCCAGTGGCCGTCTGCCCGGCGGGGATTAAGATTGTCATCGAGGCGTCAGAGAAGGCCGCCCAAAAAGGGCTTGCCGTGGTCGCGGGTACACAACGCCGGCACGAGCCGAAATACATCGAGACTATGAAGCGCATCCATGACGGTGCAATCGGCGATATCGTCTCGGCACAGTGCTACTGGAACATGGGCGAGCTT
>JAFGPJ010000009.1 GCA_016936275.1 Sedimentisphaerales bacterium | reverse complement strand
GATGGCTTGCCTTTTTGCCCGAATGCAGTAAATACCGTTGTTCGTGCCCCACCACACAGTCTGAGCATGATACAGTTGCCGGGACCGTCAGAGTCAGTTACCTCTATGTGCTCGACGTTCTTAAAGTTCAGCTTGCTCTGGAGCAATAGCTTCTTTTGGCGCTGGGCGATGTGTGCGGGAAGTTCGGCAGTATAGATTCGAGCGTGGATTTGAATGTTTTCCATCGGTTGAGAGAGGTCGATTGTCTGGTTCTGATTTTGTTGCCGGGGCTGGACGTTAAGAGTTAATCTTCCACCTCCGGCGGGATAAAAACCGTGTTTTTCGAGCTTGCAGTCAGCGTCAAAGCCAGCGGTCTTAAGAGCAGGCAGAAAGGTCTCAGCAAGAAAATCGAACGGCGGCGCCCAGGGATTATGTGTGCCGCCTGTTACAGTGACGGTCGAAGGCTTGTCTGCTAAAAATAACGCCGGAAGGATGGTCTGAATCACAAGCGTGGCCGAGCCGGCTGAGCCGATATCGAAAGAAAAATCCCCGCCGCGGATGGTGCCGGGCTGAAAGTCCAAAATCTGTGAGCCTATTGCTGCCCCTTTGTATTGTCCGCCGCAGATTTCCTGCGCGGCACGAACACAGCTTAGATGCTGTCTGGCCAGGCCGGGATTACGGCGTGCGGCACGGATGTTTTCGATATGCAGATTCCTGCCGGTAATGCAGGCCAAGGCAAGGCTCGTGCGAAGTATCTGCCCGCCTCCCTCCCCCATGCTGCCATCTATGAAAACGGTTTCCATATTATTTCCCGCCGGCCTAAAATGGTCTTCGGTTGTTCATTGCTCCGGACCTTCTAAAAACCCGGTCATGGGGTGGGACATTTGAGAGCAAACTCGACCAGCTCGTCCAGATTGGCCGTTGCAAGGCACAGACGTGAATCTGCGGCGCCATAATATATCAGCACTTTGCTGTCTTTTACAACCCAGCCGCATGGAAACACCACATCATCGACGTCGCCCTCGCGCTCGTAGTGCTCCTTGGGGCCGAAAATCCATTCATCCGTTCGTCGAATCACGTTCACCGGATTTTCCAAATCCAGCAGAGCAAGACCCAATCGGTAAATCGAGCCGGAAGCCGTCGTCCTGACGCCGTGATACAGAATCAGCCAGCCGGCCTTCGTCTGTAGCGGCGGCGAGCATAGACCGATCTTATTTGCGTCCCACCATCCGCCCTGCCTGGCCTGGATTATCTCCTGGTGCTCGCCCCAGTGCTTGAGATTGGGAGAGAACGATATCCAGATATGAGCCCCGAGCATCGATGATCTCGGCACCGGCCGGTGCAGCATGGCCCAGAGATCGTTGAACTTGACCGGAAAAAGAGCGGCGTCTTTGTCCTCGGGAGGCATAACCGGGCCTAATCGTTCGAATGTTTTGAAATTACTCGTCAGAGCAAGAGATACAAGCGGCCCGCCTTTTGAATAGGCTGTATAACAAATCGCCCATTTGCCCATATCCTCGATCCATGTTATTCGCGGGTCCTCGATGCCCCAAAGCTCCTCCGGATATTTTTCCGGCTCCGGTTTCAAGGTCGGCACACTATCAATTTGCCAGTTGGTGATTCCATCATCACTTCTGGCGACGGTCAGATGCGAAATCCCTCTGAAATCTTCGACGCGGGTGAGCAGGAGAATTTTGCCATTGACATCGGCTGCGGCTGCATTGAAAACGGAATTTGCCCTGTATGGCCAACTGCTCACGGTGAGTATCGGATTGTCAGGATGTCTTTGAAAAAGCTCATAGCCTGTATTCTTTTCCATAATTATCTCTCTTTAAAATTTGACCTTTTATTTGCCCTTTCTCCATGACCGAAATATATTATCAAGCCAGGTTTTTCTTACCGGGAATATTCCCTCTTCCACGAATCCTACTTCTTCGATTGTGTAGAAAGCTTTAGGATTGAACTGTTTGATAAGATTCACGACGGTGGCGACTTCACGTCTGCGAACGATTGTAAAGACGACCTGAACCTTTCCCGCCGAGCCTTGGGCGTCAACGCTCGTTACACCATATTCGGCGGACTTTAGATATTCGAGTAGTTCCGATGCATCCTTGCTCGTGATGACTCTTATCAGCACGACCCCCAGCGACAGCTTCTCTGCGATCCATATTCCGACGTAATTTCCCATAGCAAAGCCGCCGGCGTATGCAATATAGCACATCGGATTGGAAAGGTTCTGCATAATCTGACCGATTGCCATAAGCCAGATGAGGATCTCGAAAAAACCAACAAAGGGAGCGAGATATTTCAGACCCCTGGCGATGAATATCACTCGAACGGTGCCGAGGCTGACGTCGGACACACGGGCGATGAAAATCAGCACCGGCAGCAAAAACCATGTGAAAAATGTGGAATTCATAAGCAGAAGATCCGACATCGTTGAATTACACCTCGTTTACGTTTTTTTTCAATGAATTTCATCTTATGCAACTCAGCCTATCGTTACTTAATCGGACTCTTGCCGCCCGGATTGAGCGTTGCCGAAGCCGTAATGTTACGCAGGGTAGTATTATACAAACAAAGCTCGTTGAATTGCCAGATAAAATTCACCAATCCGGAATTTGCTATATGGCAAAGCTTATTTCAGAAATGACAGGACTTTCAGGATTTCAGCTACAGTTTTTTCACGATTATCGCGGGTCAAATTGAACAGTTGCACCTCCGGACAGGATTTTACTTCGGAGATAAGGCCCGAACCTTTTTTTGCCACCGTGGCCAGGACGGATTTTTCACAGGTAAAAAG
>JAFGPJ010000008.1 GCA_016936275.1 Sedimentisphaerales bacterium | reverse complement strand
TCGGTGCCGTTTTTGGGCTGTTGATTGAAGCTGTCAGCCTTGCCGTCACTTGCGTAGAGCTTGTATAACTGCGGCCCGCGGGCGCTGGGATGCCATGAGTACGTGTTGACCTGCTTGACTTCGAGTGAGTCACCGAGGTCGATAAGGATTCGTCCCCCTTCGGTGCCTGCGTTAAAAAAGAAATTCTCGGATGGCTGGTCCTCTTCGGTAGGGATTTTGCCGTCGTGGAGCTTATCGAGGTTTCCGCCATTGCGGTCGCGCCGGCCGTCCACAATAGTAAACGTTGCTTTGGTGGCGGCGTCGTTCCGGGACGGCTGCGGAGCGTTCTTGAATTTGAAATCTAAGGATATGGATTCATTGCCGTTGTGGCCGGTGGTTGTTTCGATCTCGGCCCGGCAGGCCATTGCTAAAATCAGAACGGCTGGTGCTGCGACGGTGAGTATGGCTTTGTATTTCATCGTGTTCTCCTTCGATTTGTTGAATATGAAACTCGACAAAGGCTGGGTGAAATATCAACAAGATCATTCTTGCGTATTCCACACGGAGCCGTTCAGGTAATACTCCATCAGGGTCGATAAGTCAACACCAAATTGGCGTCGTCTTAAGTATTGTTAGCAACATGCTCAATTGATTCGAAGTTGCCGTAAGATGTCCCAATATGCTCCGCGTGCGCCTTTTTGGATAGCCTGGGTGAGCAGCAGGTTTTCGTTGTAATTGTAATTGGCGGCATCGGCCCCGGCTGATCGGCGGTTGGTCTCGAGGGCGGGCTCGAAGAACCTTTTGTCGCCGGCGATTAAGTCTCTGACCAGCTCAGCCGGACGCTCGCCCAGGGCCGGGGAGATGTAGAAGGTCGGCTTGAGCAGATTTATCGGCCCTCTATATTTTCGGCGGATGCCGGACTTCTTTGGTTTCCGGAGCTCTTCGGCAATGATTTGTTCCATGGCGGTGCCGGGATAAATGCGTATGCCGAGTGCGGCGCCGGCACAATCGGGGCCGATTTGCTTTATGAATTCGATTGTTTCTCGAACGGTTCGCATTGTTTCGCCCGGCCCGCCCAGCAAAAGATCTATCATCACTGCGATTTTGTTCAGCCGGCAGAGTTTGACTGCTGTGGCGAGGTCTTCTCTGTTGTGCTGCTGGCGGTATGTTCGAAGCATAAGTTCCGAGCCGGAATCGCCCGTGAAGTCTATGCCGACGCATCCGGCCTTAGCCATCGCCTTGGCCAGATCGGCATCGAACGGTACAGGTGACAGGTAGGCGTACCAGCGAATCCTCTCGCCCAGCGAGCGGCGGTTAAGTTCCTCGCAGATTGCGTAAGCGTGGTTTCGGGGCACGTTGAATTCGGAGTCGCAAAGGTGCAATACGTCGATGCCATGTGATAGCAACGACTCGACCTCGTCGGCGACTTGTGACGGATTTCGCAGTCGAAGCATGGAGCCTTTTGACAATGGGTCGGCACAATATATGCAGGGGCGGTTACAGCCCCGTTTGGTTTCCAGGCCGCATTGTCCGCCACGCTTGAAATAGCTTTGATTATCGATGAAATTTCGGGAGGTGCCCAATGAAATAGAATTTGGCCAGGATGGTGGGTTACTGTTGATTTTCTTGTTTTCCCGCCATACAAGGCCGGGGACATCTTCGAATCTTTTTGCTGTTGTTAGCTGACGATACAGTTCGGTTATTGCGAGCTCGCCATCGCCTGATACGCCGAAATCGGCGCCGGTGTAATCGACGATAGGTTTGGCGAATATTGAAAATCCGACGCCACCAATAACAATCGGGGCTTTTGTGATGGCATGAATAGTCTTGATTGTATCTTTCAGCCCTGGGACGAACCAATCGGCACTGGGCCAGAAACAATCATCGGCGTTTCGGAAAGAAAGTCCGACCATCTCCGGCTCTCGGGCGGAAAAGTAATCTTTCAGGGCCTTTTTCGGCTGGTCGGCTAAACCAAGGTCAACGACTTCGACGTCTATGCCCGCCTTTTCGGCTGAAGCGGCGACATAATCCAGGCCGATCGGTCCAATTAGAGGAGCCATTCTGTTTGTGTTGATTAGTGTTAACATTTCTCAGTAACGAGCCCCAGTGACTGAGCGTAAAGCAGTGAAGCGGAGAATCCCTCCATGCGAATCATCAATTCGCTGCCCGGATACTTCGCCTCCGGTTCTCCGTAAGGAGCCCTTATGACAGCGTGACAACGTATATTGGTCAGATTGGGGCCTTAAATAAAATCGATAGCCGGCAGAAAAATCTGCAACATTACCACTTTCCGGTTTTTCTCATTTCTGCTTTTGGCAGATTCTCAAGGTCCTTGGTATATTTCTGCATTTCTTCATCCGGCAGTTCATAATCGGTAAGCTTTCCGGACAAATATGCATCATAGCCGGTAAGGTCCATTAGGCCGTGTCCGCTATAGTTGAACAATATGACTTTTTCTTTGCCTTCTTCCTTTGCTTTCTTGGCGTCTTCAATAACTGCTGCAAGAGCCTGACTGGTTTCCGGGGCGGGGATGAATCCCTCCGTTCCGGCCCACATTAGTGCAGCTTCATAAGATTCCAACTGATGGTATGCCCTCGGTTTCATCAGGCCTTCTACGATGGATTGGCAAACCAGCGGCGCCATACCGTGATACCGCAGCCCTCCGGCGTGAATCGGAGGCGGGATAAAAGCGTGTCCGAGTGAGTGCATTGCCAGCAGCGGTGTCGTGCAGGCCGTATCTCCGAAGTCGTAGACAAATGGTGCCCGCGTCATTGTTGGGCATGCCGTCGGTTCGATCGGGGCGATTTCAATCTCGGCCCCGTTGATCTTGTCGGCGACAAACGGGAACGACAAGCCTGCGAAATTGCTGCCGCCTCCGGCGCAGCCGATCACTACGTCCGGCTGCTTTTCCCCGGCGATCTTGAGCTGTTTCTTGGCTTCGAGGCCGATGATTGTCTGGTGCAGCAATACGTGATTTAACACACTGCCGAGCGAGTATCTCGTTTTTCCCGACGTGTCTGTTACCGCTTGTTCAATGGCTTCACTGATGGCGATTCCCAGGCTGCCCGGAGTATCGGGCATTTCTGCTAAAACTTTTCTTCCGGCGTTTGTTTCTGGACTCGGGCTGGCAACGCAATTTGCTCCCCAGACTCCCATCATCATTTTTCTGAATGGTTTTTGGTCAAAACTGATTCTAACCATGAAAACTTTGCATTCAAGCCCTATCAGTTTGCAGGCGAAGGCCAGCGCGCTTCCCCATTGACCGGCGCCGGTTTCCGTGGTTAGTCTTTTGATGCCGAACTGTTTATTGTACCAGGCCTGAGCAACGGCCGTATTGGGCTTGTGACTTCCGGGCGGGCTGACGCTTTCATCTTTGTAATATATGCGTGCAGGTGTATCCAAATGCTTCTCAAGATAAACCGCCCTGCGTAGCGGCGTGGGACGCCAGCGATAAAGTATATCCAGGATTTCTTCCGGGATGTCTATCCATCGCTCGGCGCTGACTTCCTGCTCGATCAGATTCATCGGAAACACCGGCGCCAGCATGTCAGGCGAGAC
>JAFGPJ010000429.1 GCA_016936275.1 Sedimentisphaerales bacterium | reverse complement strand
TCATCTTGGAAATCTTTACAGTCACCTGGATCGACAGGAAGAAGCGGTTCGGCACTGGAGCAGGGCGGTAGAGCTGGATTCGTCTTTGAGTGTTGCATTTCGCAATTTGGGCCTATATGCATGGTCTGAGGAAGAAGACTTATCGAAAGCTGAGGGATTTTACTGGAAGGCCATTGCTGCCAGACCTAATGACCAGACATTGTACCGGGATTTGGCCGATATCATGTTGGCGGCAAAAAGGCGGCCCGATGCAATTAAGGTTCTCGAATCGGCACCTTATGAGAAAATCCGCCGGGCCGATATAATTATCATGCTCGCCCAGATGTATGTTGACGAGCAGCGATATACAGATGTGATAGATTTACTCGAATCCACGCCGTACTTTGTCAACTGGGAAGGCCAGACCATTACGTGGGACCTCTTCCACAAGGCCCATATTGAACGAGGCCGGCAGCGTTTTGAGAAAGAAGACTTTGCCGGGGCATTACATGATTTTGAAGTCTCACTGACCTATCCGGAAAATATCGGCGTCGGGCGCTCTAACAGGCCTCAGGAAGCAACGGCACAATACTGGCATGGCAAAGCTTTGCAGGCTCTCGGACGCCTCGATGAAGCTCGTTCGGCATGGAAGGAAGGGGCTGCCGGACACAAAGGCTCAGGCGACCAGAACGAAAATATAGAACTCTGCAAAAAGGCGCTGTCAATGTGAAAATAATCGGTTTTGTCGAAAAACCAGCCTGGAAATAAGACTCATTGGTGTTTCCGAGCGGGCGTTGGTGGTAAATATATCTTAAGGTAATCCGGGGATTTTTCTTGACGGAAAGGTAATCGGTTTGGTATAAATATGATTAGCATCTGGGATATTTAGTTATGCAGCAGCCGTGATTTTAATTGTCTATTTCAGATATTGGCTTTTGTATTAGCAGTTCATATTAAGTTTTTAAGGAAGGAGGTACTATCAAATCGAAAATGTCTTAAGCAAGCATTGATGGAATATAATGAAACGGGAGTCTCTCATTGCTTGCTTTGGTGTTTACCCAAAGCATTATTAACTTAGCTTTTTTGTAAGGAGGATTCTTATGTGTAGAAAATTGATTTGTCTGGTTTTTTCTATTCTTGTTCTTGGCGTGGCTAGTAGTGTATGCGCCGATCTGGTGGGTCATTGGAGGCTCGATGAGGGTTCCGGCGCGACGGCTACTGATTCAAGTGGTTATGGCAACCACGGGACCATCACAACCAATGCTAACATGGACGATCCCACATGGATTACCGGCATTAGCGGTGGTGCCCTTGAATTCCATGGTGATACCTCGGCTTATGGCACTGCGGACTACGTCAATTGCGGCAGTGACGCCAGTTTAAACATCACAGGTCCGATCTCAATAGCCCTTTGGATAAGACCTGACGCTGATGACCCGGAGGGAAAGGGCGCCGCTGGCGGTGAAACAGCACCGATGGCCAAGGCAATGAGCGGTATGAGTCCCGATTGGAGCTGGCAGGTTCGATACGGATGGAACGGCCCTGAGCCATATATGTCGTTTACGTTCAATACGTCGCCAAGGGCCTGGGCCTTCGTTGGCAGAAACCTGGAGCGCTATGAGTGGTGTCATATCGCATGCTCTTATGATGGCACGATGCTGAAATGCTATCTCGATGGAGACCAAACTGATGAAACCCCAATGGGTGCAATTACCGGTAGTCAAACCCCTGTTCTCATCGGCTCGGATGGGTGGGGCTGTGACTGGATCGGCGCAATCGACGATGTCAGAATTTATAACCATGCATTGTCAGAGGCAGAGATACTGGGCACTATGGCGGGCGAAGTATGGCCGTATGCCTATGGTCCCAGTCCTGAGGATGGTTCGTTGCTTTCGCAGACATGGGTGACCCTTACATGGAAGCCAAGCCCATTAGCTGCTTCGCATAATGTTTACATGGGTGAGAGCTTCGATGATGTTAACGATGGTGTGAATGAGACTTTCCGAGGCAGCCTGACCGAGGAGCTGTTTATTGCCGGCTTTTCCGGATTTGCTTATCCGAATGGTCTTGTTAACGGCACGACTTACTACTGGAGAATCGATGAGGTCAACGAAGCCGACCCGAACAGCCCCTGGAAAGGTGATATATGGAGCTTCACGGTTCCCCCTAAGACCGCTTATGATCCCGTCCCGGCTGATAATGCAGAGTTCGTCGACCTTAATGTACAACTTAGCTGGACGGGAGGTTA
This sequence comes from Sedimentisphaerales bacterium, assembly GCA_016936275.1. GTDB lineage: Bacteria > Planctomycetota > Phycisphaerae > Sedimentisphaerales > Anaerobacaceae > JAFGPJ01. The sequence goes on along the minus strand of JAFGPJ010000429.1, from coordinate 2,723 downwards.
CGGAGCAAAAGTGCATTATGTAGTCTTCGGCGAAGAGTTTGATACTGTCGATGATGCTGTCGGTGGGACACAAACAGGAGTGAAAAGCTATTCTCCAGGCCCATTAAAACTGGCTAAGACTTACTACTGGCGCGTCGATGAGTCCGATGGTATCGAGACATATAAAGGCGAGGTCTGGAGCTTCACTACCGAAGGTGCAGTGACCGGCCCAAATCCGGTTAATGGGGCTGTGGATATTAAACCGACTAAAATTCTTACATGGGTTGCCGGGGCCGTTGCCGCTTCGCACGAGGTGTACTTCGGTACAGATGCTGACGCCGTTAAGAATGCTACGAAAGCCTCACCGGAATATAAGGGGCCGAAGGCACTTGGCGAGGAAAGCTACGATCCGGGTAAACTTCTATTGGAAACGACTTATTATTGGCGGATCGATGAGGTCAATGGTGCCAATCCCGACAGCCCCTGGGCCGGCAACGTCTGGAGTTTCACAACCAGCGATTTCTTTGTAATCGACGATTTTGAAGACTACAACGCCAGCGATAACCAAATATGGTTCGCATGGCATGATGGACTTGGCGCCGGTGCGCCCGGCACGCCCGGGTATCTCCCCGGCAATGGAACCGGCTCAGCGGTAGGCGATGAAAACACCCTTTCTTATACCGAGGAGACAATCGTCCACGGCGGCGGCCAGGCGATGCCGCTTGTTTTCGACAACAATAAGCAGGGCTACTCGAAGTATTCGGAAGTGGAGCTGACATTGGATGCTGTACGCGACTGGACTGCAGAAGGAGTTACGGAATTGTCGCTGTGGTTCAGAGGTTATCCGACATCTACCGGCAGCTTCATGGAAGGTCCCATTGGTACATATACTATGACTGCTTCCGGTGCGGATATCTGGGCGATTAATGGCGTCGAGGCAGATGAATTTCATTTTGCCTATAAGATGCTTAGCGGTGCCGGCACTATTGTAGCAAAAGTCGAGAGCATCGGGGACACGGCCCCCTGGGCCAAGGGCGGTTTGATGATCCGTGAGTCACTGAATCCGGACTCGGCACACGCTTTTGCTGCTATAACTTCTGCGAACGGAGTTGCCGCCCAGGGTCGCCCCTCGACTGGCGGCACGAGTTTCAACACAAATCAAACTGGGATTACCGCACCGCACTGGGTGAAGCTGGAGCGTAATATTTCCGGTAACTTTACCGTTTACCATTCGACGAACGGCACGAACTGGCAGACTGTAACCGGTGCTTCGCCGCAGAATATCCCGATGAGTGCGAACGTTTATATCGGTTTGGCGCTGACGGCTACCAATGCGGCTGCGACTTGTCAGGCCGTATTCTCGAACGTCACGACTACCGGTAATGTCAGCGGTCAGTGGGCGAACCAGGATATCGGCATCGCCAGCAACGATGCTGAACCGTTTTATGTGGCCGTGTCAAACAGTGCTGGAACACCTACAGTGGTTGTCCACGAGAACCCGGCCGCGGCGAACATCAACACCTGGACCGAGTGGGTAATTCCGCTGCAGGTTTTTGCCGATCAGGGCATTAATCTGACGAATGTGGACAGGATAGCGATTGGCCTCGGAACCAGAGGCAATATAACGGTACCCGGCGGTTCCGGCAAGATGTACTTTGACGACATCCGGTTGAATCGACCGGCGGATGTTGCTGAATAAATGTTGGTTTGAGTAGAGGATTACATTGGAATTTGTATTAGTTCGGGGCTTATGCCAAAAGGTATAGGCCCCGGCTTTTTATCCGGCGACGATTTGCCATGTCGTTGAGTTTTTGCTGCCTGATTGTTCCAAAATAACGGTTGCACAGCACTTTTTTTGAAAAAATGACAAAAAATTTTGAGACAAATTCTGCTCGGGCGCGTCTTATCTAATTAGATAATGAGTTTATTTGGTGTTGGCAACCAGCCAATACCGGCAAAAACTTCTTGCAATGACAATAATAAATATGTTAAAGTTATACATAGCCGTGTCATGGAGGCAGGCTCTAAGAATTTCACGATGTTCTGCGGGTTATTATGAGCTGCACCAGCTTTATGCTGTGCCTGTAATCTTAACTTCGCTTAAAGCTGTTTTTTAATCTGTCATACATACCGGAAAGGGCGTAATAATGAGAAAATTGATCTTGCTAAGTCTTGCTTTGCTGTCGATTGCAGCAACACAATCATTCGCAGTAACCCGCTTGGTCCCCGGCGACTACGCAACTATTCAGCAGGCGATCCAGGGATCTAATGATGGGGATACAGTAGTCGTTGAACCCGGCACGTATATTGAGACCATCAATTTCCTCGGCAAGAGTATTACCGTTACCAGCACCGATCCCGAAGATACCGATATTGTGGCCGCCACTGTCATCAATGGTAACAACCGTGGCAGCGTAGTCACCTTCGAAAGCGGTGAAACTTCCGAGGCCGTGCTGACCGGCTTTACTATTACCGGCGGGTATGGATCAACCATTGTGGAGGTAGGAAGCTACATTTATTGGGGCGCGGGCGTTTTTTGTTATGGTGCTTCGCCGACCATTAAGAATAATATAATTACTGACAATATCGGTCCGATCGAAATGGTTGGGGACAATCAGACGTTGTGGAAGTTGTGCTATGGAGGAGGAATCGGCTGTTTCATGTCCGGTGCTATAATTGCTAATAATATAATCAAGAACAATTCCGGATATGCCGGCGCTATTTTTGTGGCGGGTGAGGACAAG
>JAFGPJ010000075.1 GCA_016936275.1 Sedimentisphaerales bacterium | reverse complement strand
AGATATTTGCTGACCATTGAAGCCAGTGAGACCGGCAAAAATCGGCCGTCGGCGCCGACTACGAAATGCACGCGCATCGCTTTGCCGCCGGCCTGCAATTCATAGCTGCTTGTCGCCGGACTCTCACGGAGAATCTTCAATTCCATATCGCTGAACATCCGCTGCAGGCTCTTTCGATAATGAACCCGCCCGCCCTGCCGGTCGACTACGATTTGCAAATCGTCACCAGTAAAATTGTCATAAGCACTCTTTATCAGGCTGCACGTAGCACTGAAAAGAACATTCGCCTTGTTCCTCACAGCAGCAACCATTTTGTTGTAGTAAGCAACGTCCAGGCAGCAGCTTTTCAGATCGAGCAAATCGATACCGCTGGCGCCCATGTCACCGGCCAGAACCGCCGAGGCAATTTCCTTATCAGAGGTATCAATCGAAAGAGAATGTTCCTTAATGTTTTCATACCAGGGATAGGCACTTAATCGCTCAAGGCAATCTGAAGCCAACATATCTAAAAGCTCTCTTAATGTCGCCGGCTCTTTACCGAGGCATTTGAGTGCCGTCAGAACGGTACGCTGCAGATGTTTTATCCCGATTGACTTGCTGTAAGCTTTTTTGCTGTCGGTAATGAGCAGCCTGCCCGCAAGCCCTTTGCGGCTGTAGCTTATGCTTTTTCTTAAAATCTGCCACAAGTCGGACGTAAGAAGATTATGCGGAAGGGAAAAAGTGCTCGATGACACGACCAACGGCCCGAGGAGCGGCCCAAAACCAGCTTCATCAATTCCCACTAAAATAACCATCCCTGTGATTCCATTCAAACAGTGAAATACTTCCAATTCATACTCCAGAAAATTTTAGTCAATCACAAGGCCAGGTCAAGTGATTTGTGTCGATCATTTTATGGCCCATCAGGAGAGGGAGCAGCCGGTCGCCAGCTTTCAGGTTCACTTAACATTGCCGGATGAGTCAACAGATCGCCAATCGCCAGCGAGCTGCCGTCGCCGTCGGTTGCAGGATACCATGTGTCGCTGTAATCGAATCGCAGGATAGCAACATCCAGAGGTAACGGAAGACTAAGGATAATCCTTTCGCCGCCGTTGCTCAGATTGCCGGAATATTCACCCGCCACGTTGGCGCCCGTGCCGTAAGCCGAACGGAAGGCCGTGAGATTTCTGACAACCACAACGTATTGGCCCGGATTGAGCAGCATCTGACCAAAGGTAAAGTCAATCCCGTCGCTCAAGCGAACACCGGCAAGATTCAGAGCCGTCTGGCCTACATTATACAGCTCGATGTAATCGTAGTTGTTGCCGGAAGACGCATGGTACATCAGCTCTGTTATACGCAGGCCGTCCAGAAGCGCCAGGGCATTGGCGTATGGAAAATCATCTGTTGTCATCGTGATGATCCCGTCGAGCTCGGCACTAATAAGCATGTCGGAACTGGTAGCAGATGCGTTCAAACCATGTATTGCAAGCAGATTATCACCCAGCGTAAGATCGCCGATGAACCCAGAAATATCTATCTCTTCGAAATCCACAGCCAACGAATCCGGGTGACTGGCACTGGCGCGGGAATCCCAAGCCGGCGTGTCGTCAAAATTGCGTCTGGCCACTTCTGTTCCGTTTAGATAGGCGACAAAGCCATCGTCATAACGCACCTTCAGAACCATCTCGCTAAGACCGTCTAATTCGTCCACCTCAACATTGAATGGGACACGTATATAACAGGTAGCGTTCGTAGCATACATTTGTTCCTGCAGGTCAATGCTGAGGAAATCCTGATAACCGGACGTCCTTTCAAAGCCTGCCCCACCGGGACCTCCTGCAATTGATTCCCAGGCTGAATCATCATATTGGATTTCCGTTCTCCATTGCTCGCCGATATCTTCGGCAGGAACCAGCACACGCTTGTCGGCATCCTCTGGTACAATAGTAATCAATTCCTCCGTAGCCGGTTTGAGCAACGGATTGGCAATGGCGGGTGTCGGCAGCTCCAGGAAAGCAAAATCACCGCTGCCATCGGGCACCCTGCCGTACGAGACATCAGTGGTTTGCGGCCCATAGATGACCATGTCGATCCGGTTAAGTCCTGCGTCGAACAGGCCGATCATGTCTGTATCAGCCGAAAGCTTGAAATCCGCGTGACCGGGTCGATCACGGCCGTCTGCTGTGAATACGGCAAAACCTTCACCGGCGATGAAACTCAACGGGCCGAGCGGGTGTTTATCAGGTTGAGTAATAGGATTATCAGTGAGATACAAACCGCTCATATCCACCGGGGAAGTCTGAGGATTATACAGTTCGATAAAGTCATCCTCCAACAGCACAAAACCATCGGCGAGAAATTCATTTATCCTGATTTTATTCTGATCACCGAGTGGAAGAACAACGTTCGACCGACCGAAGGTAGGCACGGTCAATGTCCATCGTCCATCATACCCGATTCTACCAATAGAAAGGTCGGACAACTGTTTGCCGAACACAACCGAATCGAGCAATTGACCGCTGCCGTCATAGAGATACAGATTCTCGCCGTCTCCATCGAGGGCAAAGCCCAAATGGATGCCGGAACTGGCCGTATCGGAATCAGCGAAGAGTCTGAGGTATCCGCCCGGTTGGACGGAGGTTCCTGCCGAAAAGACAAATTTCCTCGGATCATTCGGATTGTCCGTTATGCTCATGCCAGACAAATTCATTGAAGAGGGGCCATCGTAATATAGCTCTATAAGGTCAGGGAAAGTCCCGCCTCTGTCGAGTATCGTGCTGTTGATTGCCAGCACTTCGTTAATTACGAGTTTCGAATAAGATGTATCGACAGTCCAGGTGCGAGAGGCGGTCAGCTTATCTTCGCTTTGCCAAGATCCGGCTGTGTTCTTGCCGATGACATAAACAGTATAGATCCGGCCGTTGACAAGATTGTTCAACACAATGGGTACATCCACCGTCAATTCTTCGCTCCAGAATTCGCGATTGAGACTGTATTTATAATGTGTAATGCCGGGCCCACCGACGACGAGCGTGGCATTCGTATGATAGGTGATTTTATCCGGCTCACCGCAAATCGCAGCTCCGGCAGGTACATAAGCACCCATATCCAGACCGCAGGGACCGGAGCCAACGGCCGGCGAGTTGGCTTTGAGGTGAAAGTTCGTCTCCAGATCGACAAAAAGCGGATCAGCATCAATATTACCGGTACCGTAAGAATGCCAATCGGCCGGCAAAAGCGAATTGTTTATGATAAGTTCCACTTGCCCGTCAATATTTTGGAACACATTAGTGTTGTTCCAGAAAATATTCCCATCCAAATCTGCGACGCGACCCGGATTGGAACCCAACTCATTAAAGTTAATCGCGGAATTCGTATTTTCCACAAACGTATTGTTCTCAGCAAGCATTTGGGCGCTACCCTTGAGCAGCACCGCGTTGGCGTTATTAACAAAAACATTTCGCGCCAAAATCAAATAGCTGCCCTGGTCGGCCGCCACGGCATTGGCAGTACCCGTGCCGCTTCCGCCGAGGAAATTCACGAAAAGATTGCCCTCAATGCAGGCATCTGCGCCGTCCAGGTATAGACCATCATCCTCGCTACCGAGGAAGACATTGTCGTATATCTGTATGATCGGTCCCGGCAGTTGACAATCGGCAAAATCGATTACATCCTGGTATCCGCTCGGACATCCAAATGTATTTCCCTGAATAAGCAGGTACTCATCCCCCGTAAGACCATGGCCGTAAATTGCTTCTTCATCATCCTGATTGGGGAAAATGCAGTTGCTTACAATCAGGTACGGGTGAATTACTTCAAGGATGTTCTTGTCCGTTCGCGTCCAGGTCACGTTGTCAATGAGAACCTGCGATTGCTCGATCTTAATCGCCTGTGCCAGGCCATCGCCGTATTCCATATCTACATAACAGAGACGATTGTTTTCTATTGTACGGTCGAATTGGATTCCGTCCCAGCGTAAACCACTGCCGGGCAGACTGGTCAGCCGAATTCGCTTGTTCTCGGTGCCATCGGCAATTAGCCGGCCGCCCTGCTGAACAACGATTACTGCTCCGGCATCGAAGAAAAGCGTAGTACCCTGCTCAATGGTTAGCGTGGCGCCGGCAGGCACAATCAAGTCGCTGGTGACATGCCACGGGCCGGAAACAGCATCAAGAATCGTATCGGAAGCGATTGTACCGGAAATGTTCGCAATGTCACCGTCATCGTACCAGATGTCTATATATTCGCTCTCCAGCAGATTGCCCATGCCTCTGGGACCGTCGAATGCCTGAATATTGATACGATTGATGCCGGGCCATAGCGTACCTGAGCCGCCAGATGGTATGATTCCGTTAAGTTCGAGATCGAAGCTGATGTCGGCACTGGTAGCTGAAGCCTGGTGGATTTCGACTGCTATGATATTCGTACCGGTCAGCAGCAGGTTGGGATCTACTTCAAAATCCAAGAATGTATATTCTTCTGCTTCACCGACGTTACTATTAGCAAGAGTTAGATAATCAATTACTCCTTCAGGCAGATTGCTGCGCACTAATTCGGCGCCGTTAAGGTACACAACCGCGCCATCATCGCGCAGCAATCGCAGATTCAGCCCCGAATACAGTGACGCATCGTAAACATCAAACGAGCGCCTGAGGTAGGTCGTAATAAAGTAGTTTCGGCTGGGACCGCTATTGACTACCGTCGCTTCGGGTCGTCCCTGGCCGTCATCACCATATCCCAGCTCAGCAGGCCCTTCGAGCCATTGTGCATCGTCATAAGCAGGATCGGCAAACCAGTTCGTTCCGTCCTGTGCCGTGCCCTGATCAGAACCGTCGTCGAGATATCTCCAAACCGAACCACTTTCTATCAATGTTTCGGTAATACCTTCCGGATTACCAAATTCCCATGTCCCCCCAACCGGCGAAAAATCAGCTATTTGGCCGTTGACCAGCACAGAACGGGTTTTGACAACATCAGCAGTCCCGTAGAGAAGAAAGGCATTAGCACTGCTCTGGTAATATCCATTCGACTGAGGAAGATCAGTTTCAACAGTCAATTCAGAAGGGATCAGCGAAAGCACATATTGGTTACGAGCCTCAACAAAATCCATCATATTCTGAATCTGGCTGGGCGGCACGAAATCGCCCAACAGATTATCCAAAAATGGCCCAAGCTGCTCGGTGGAAAGAATCGTCTCGATCAGGTCCCTGAGGTGGTAATAATATCGCCCTATAAACTCAGGATGAGTGAGAAAACGCTCTACAGCACGGATCGGCAAAGCGCGAAATATGCTGCTCGTGGGACTGCCGCCCTGGCCGAAAATAGAGTCCAAATCGTGCTGAATAAGCACAAACCGTGGATCTTCAATACCGCAAAAGAGATAGTAATCATCGCCATAACCGTTAGCGAGCGACGTTTCGCTGTTGTCCAGCAAAGCGTTCAGCGCGAAGAATCGTATCCACTTTTCCACGTCGGCAACGCGTTTGACTTCTTCTATATAAATATCATCCGGCGTTTCGGACATAACATAGCAAAGATCCATCAGGTCCGACCAGTCATCCTGGGCTTCATTGGTCGTCTTGAAGTAGCTGTCGCGGTAATCATCAGGGTCAGAGCCCCGGTATTGCAGGTCGGCCGGTCCAAAATCCCGCATGCATTTGTAAGCGTTGCCGCCGGCATCGTCCGGGAAATGGTTACTGGCAAAGTCGCTGTCAATGACCTCTACATGGGCGTATGAGCCAAACATCCTTTGCCCGGGATCGGCAAGGTTCTGGCCGTTTACTCTGACCTGCACGGCAGTGACATTGGGTTGCGGCAAACCGGAGAGCTGGAAAAGCTTATTCCCGGCTAATTGATAATATGGATAATTTTTATTCAAGTTAACAGCCGTAACACCCTTCCAGGGCCGGTCGTGCGGAAAGTTCAGGCGATAGTTGTTCGGAAAATCATTCCGCGTGCCGTGCCCGCGATTACGCAATCCGAGATTATAACGAACTTTCATATCGACGCCGTCCACACTAATGAATGTAGCATTCATTTCCGAGTCCGGCCCGTACAAAGTGCTTTGGGCTACGATGTGCTCCAGCCTTCCGCGTTCCATCTCCGTCATTATCAGGTAATAAATCGGCTGACGACCCGGCTGCCAGAACATGTCACCGTCAAATGAATTATTTACCTGGTAAAGGGCATTTGTCACCTGCTCTGGTATATCGTCCACGATACTCGGAGCCGGCCAGGTCCGTGAGTTTGAGGCTCCATCTCGTGCCTCGACATAAAATTCTATGATTGTACCATCCTGCTGGGCGGGTATAACCGCCCCATATATCCTGTCATCAGCAGCGCCGTCACCGTGTGCTCCGTCATCAAACATTGTAAGACGGCTGTAACTGTTTGGGTCATAATGTGGGTAGATGTCCCGGTCCTCATATACCGAAACATCAATTCGATAATGCAGCGTCACGGTAATGTTTGTCTGAAGCTCGTCCAAAATACGAGCTGTGACTAACACCGTATCGTCATCCTTCGGTATAATCGGTGCGTGTATTACATCCAGGATAAAAGGAGCGACATTATCATCTGCTACCGAGTTGACTGCTCCAGGTGTTACACCGTTAACATCGCTTGCAGCCCAGTTCTGTCCGTATTCATTCGGCATGTTAACATTTATTAATTCCAATGATTGCCCGCCGCCATCGTGCTCGGTAGCCCATATCCAGCCCCGATGGCCACGATCGGCCGGTCCCAGCACGCGCACCATCCAGTCTCCCTCGTCGGCGTATGGTACCCTGTCAATCTGGACGCCCGTGTCGTCGAGAATCTCAATCTCTTCGCTTCTGTTGCTCAGCCGGCCTGTCCAGCCACCGATGACATTGTTAACTGACGGATATACAGCCTTAAAAATATCCACATCAGCAGCCACTACAAGATACTCCCTGCCCCCAAGCATCACATCAGGGAATTTAAAGTCCACGCCGTTGCTGATTCTCCAGCCCGAAAGACTGACAGGCTCGGTCCCGCGGTTGAAAAGCTCGATATATTCCTGACGGATGTCCTCCGGTCCGTTCTCCGGATGATACGGATGGTACATAATCTCCGTGATTACTACCGAAATGGGCACTGAGGTATTGGACTTGCCCGGCGTAGGTGTAGCAATAGCCTGCCAGTCTCCGCTGCCGTCGGGTATGCGGCCGTAGGAGCGGTCTTTGGCCTGCGACACAAAAGTCACCTCGTCGATCAGAGTTTTGCCGTCTGCGGCTAAAAAACGGACATTCTCGCCGTCGGAATCAAGCTTGAAACTGGCATGCAGCGTGCCCTCATCCGTCTCGACATCAGCCCAGATCAGCAAAAAACCTTTCGGGGGTATAGTCGTCGCGGCGGGATTATTATCGGGCACGCGCCACCCAGCGTCAGCCGTTTGATTATCCGTAAGATACATTCGTCCGATATTTATGGACGATTCACCATAATTATAAATCTCAATCCAGTCATCGGCATCGCCATTCTGATCGCGCGCCGAACCGGTGTTGTCAGCCATCAATTCGTTAATTACAAGCGTTGTGTTGGCGGAAGTTTCTGCCGTCAAAGCAGAAAAAGCCCAAAAAATAATAATAATTAATGGTAGGAAATGAATTTTCAAAGACACGACTATGTTCTGCCTCCATCTTCACCGCTGTCATAGACCGGCGAGAAGCGGTTTTAAAACAATTTTCAAGCCTCAAAGTCGCGGATATCGAGTATGAGGGCATTTCGTTCTTAGTTCTACATAAATTCTTTACCTATTTTATCAAGACAGAGTGCCAAAGTCAATCGAAATTATCGGGCAAATGCCTTGTAAACAAGGTGTGCCCTGACACCCAAAAACTACACCAGCAATAATTAGAAAGTATCCGATAGAAAAAACAGGTTTTTTAATGAGGATGCTCTTATGAATTGATATGTTGTTGATCATCGGCGAATGGATTATAATCACTAACGACTACAAAGATGGTTTAAGTAAATAATGTCCTGTCTAAAGATTAAGGAGATTCGATTATGAAGAAAGCCTTCATTTTTCGAGACTGTAGCATAGTTACCGGGAATATAGTGTTCCATTTCGCTGATTGTGAAGGATTGTTATTGTTTGTAGACGCCCTT
>JAFGPJ010000428.1 GCA_016936275.1 Sedimentisphaerales bacterium | reverse complement strand
GCGCATCAAGGGGACGTTCCAATATTCGATTTTCGGTTCGAGGAACGCCTGCCGGCCTTCGCCGGCAATTCTGTCCATATCATTGCTGTAGGGGATGCCGAAATAGGAATCGAAACCGTTGTTGGTCGGCAAATACTGCGGCAGATGTCCAAGATGCCATTTTCCAACGCAGGCCGTGTTATATCCTCTGGTCTTGAGCGCTTCGGCGATTGTAACTTCAGTTTGCGGCAGGCCGCCCGCTGAATCAGGGAACAGCACGCGCCGATTGTCATCGCACATGCCGCTGCGAATCGGTAGCCTTCCCGTCAGCAGCGCCGCCCGGCTCGGCGTGCACACAGAAGCACCAACGTAAAAGTTCGTCCATCTCTGACCCTCAGCGGCCATCCGGTCCAGATTAGGAGTACGAATCGTCGGATGGCCGAAGCAGCTTAAGTCTCCGTAGCCCATGTCATCGCAGAATATGATAATGAAATTTGGCTTTTTAGATGTTCGGCCATCCCCAAAGCCTCCGTCTTTGAGGCTGCCACTCATTGGCTCTGAGCAGCCTCCCAGCATGAGGGCGCCGGCACCCAAACCAAGAGTTTTAATGAATTGTCGGCGGTTAATATAAGCGCTCATAGAAAGGCTCCTTCATACATTTTTAGAATGCTGAAACTGTCACATGAAGCTATAATAACGAGCTGGCAGCATCGTCGCGCTGGAGTACGGCCTGCCCGGCGTCGTCAGGATACTTTGAAGCGACATAACCGACGTCTGCTTTGTTCCTATTTGATGAATCTGATAGTCAGTGGATAGCGATACTCTTCGCCGCGGCTGGTCTTAACCGCTGCGACGATGCAGAAGATTAAATCCAATATCCAAACGACGAGCATCAGCAATAATCCTATACAAACAAAACTCAACAGGCCCGAAACAAGCATCGCAATCAACACCGTAAGCTGGAAGTTCAGGGCTTCTTTGCCGTTGCGATCCACAAAAGGCGCATCGTCCTTCTTGATAAGCCAAATAATCAGCGGACCTAAAAAACCGGTGAAAATGGCCAGTAAGTGACACAACGTAGCCATATTCGTGGCATCCTTGCTGACTGACGCTTGCTCAGCGCTGATTGGCTGCGATCCACTAACAGGTTGGTCCGTTTGTTCTGCCCCGGCGTTTTCCGGAGTCTGCGGATTTTCATTGCTTTCGACCATAATCTGACTCCATCCACTTATACTCTAATCCGTTCAATAAAACATTCATCATCTAACACACACCCATAGAATCGTCAAGTACAAAAATTCTGGTGAGCCGGAGTGACTTTATTTTACAAAGGCAGGTTAGCCCACCGACTCCCGATCATTTTAACGAAAACGCGGACCGGCGCCGCTAACGTCAATCGGTTCTATACCGAACTTGAACACGGGTGATTCGGTCGCGAATTCAACTCTGCCTTTGTCATATTCGACAAGAATCGGATCGGTCAGCAGGTTCTCCCGGCCAGCCTCGAATGAATAGCTGCCCGTTCGACTATAGTCCTTCAGCCTGCGGCATTGAATTTTACCTTTGGCACTGAACAGCACATTGTTCCTTAGTGCCGTAATCGCATCCGGGTTCTCCACCACAATTTGTCCTTCGGCACAGATAACGTTGCGCTCGAAAATGTAGCCCGATGACTTGGGAAACGTAATCCTGGCGTCGGCATCGCTTACAAAAACATTGTTACGTATTGTATTTCCTTTGGCCATGTGGTTGTGGGACGGCCTAACGATACCAACCGAAAGATTGCCTTCGACAAGGCAATTCTCTGACCGCTCATCGAGATAATAAGCCGAGGCCCCGTATCCGCCGGTGTCGATGATGTCACGGATGAAATTGCCGCGCAGCACGAGATCCTTGCCTGCGAAGCAGTAGATGCCGCCACCATCGTGGAGTTCCAGCATCGCCCGGTAGATGAGATTGTGCACGATCCGGTTTCGCTCGCCGCCGCAGTTGATAGCGGTATAGGGACAATCGTGAATTTCGTTGTGGCTTATAAGGCAATCCATGCCGCCCCCCTGCAAAGCGATGGCGCTGGGATAAGTCAAACCGATGTCGTGGATATGATTGTCGGTCACAACGGCCCGGGCCCCGCGGCATCTGACGCCGCACGCACCGGTGTTATGAACGTGACATCGCTCGACGAGCAGGCCGTCGCCGGAAGCTTTGATTCCCTGCCCGCCGACATTTACAATTTCCAGCCCGATTAATCGGCAGTTCTCTGCAGAAGCGACGGAAACCGCCCCGCCGAACTTTCCCGCCCCGAAGCCGCCTGCTTCGAGAGGCGTGTTCGTCACCGACAACATTAGACCGCGAATTGTTATGTCACTCGCGGGATTTTCCCTTGTGCCCCGTATGCGAATGACTGACTCAATCGTCGGGGCGTAAACCTCCGCCTTAGTCATATCCTCGCCCTGCAAGGGCCAATAGACCAGCTTTCCGGCGGTCCGGTCGAGATACCATCGTCCAGGCTCCGCCATTCCCTCACGAACATTCCAGATAACGTACCTTTTAACGCCGAACGCCCCCGGCGGATGGCCCGATGGACTGGCAAATGTCAGAACATGCTTCTCAGCATCAATTGCCTTTAAGCCTACCATCGACTCGTCCCACATGTGATAGACGGTGACTTCGGCATTATTGACGTCCAGCCATAGGCCTATATCTTCGGGGCGGTATTTCAGCGTTGTCAATTCCTCGCCTGTCGGCTTGCGTTTCCAGCCGCCGCCGGTAGTGCTCATCCAGGGGACATCGAATCTGCTGAGATGCTCGAAAAAGCCCTTTTCCGGCAACCGGGCGCG
>JAFGPJ010000427.1 GCA_016936275.1 Sedimentisphaerales bacterium | reverse complement strand
TCTCCTTAATTTATGGTTATCAAATACTGACTTTTTATCAAAATTATCAGCGCTCCGAAAGGAGGCTTGCTTCATAGTTTCACCTTACGGCGAAAACGGCAAAGTCCTGCTTTGCGTTTTGGTCATTTAATATTTGAATTTGGAATATTGTTTAGTATTTAGGATTTAGAGTTTAGTGCTTTCTTTTAATCATTCACCGCATTCACTTCAAGGGTTTTATACGTTGTATTACCAACCGAATCGCTGACTTTAACCGTGATGACATGGTCGCCTTTCGGCAAATCTTCTTCAGAATCTATCCTAATCGTAAAATTCTCCTCTATCGTATCATAGACCAAATCGTCCGGTACGGTACCGATCCAGCGGTCGTTACTATCGATTGTATATTCCAGCTTGTCAATCGCACTGAACTCATCAGAGACCTCTATTCCAAGAACCCGATACTTCCCATTATCTTTCAAAAACGATGTGATCCTCATGTCCTTTACAACCGGCCCGGTGTTATCGACGACGACCGGCTCGCTTATCCTGCTGCCCGTCAGCTTGGTTAAAGTCGTATTACTTGCTGCGTCGCTTGCCGTGACTCTGATTTCATACCGTCCGTCTTCAACAGTTTTGCCGTCCCATTCGTAGCTGGAAGCTTCAAGATCATCTTTCAGCTCAATCCAGTTGGTCCTGCCGAGCTTTCTAAAGTCGATTGTATAAATCAGCTTGTCCTCGTTGTCATCTTTAGTCACATAGCTGATTTTGAAGACTCCCTGCTTGCCAGCACTCTTTAGCGGACTGACAGCGACCGATTCGACCCGCGGCGCCAGATTCGGTACTGTACAAGCTACAGCAATTTCCCTTATCAGAGGGCTGTCGGTACCGTACTGGCTTTGCAGGATTAGTTTGTACTGACAGAACCTGCCCAGCGGGCATTGTAGTTGTACCGGCTCGGTTATTTCAGCCGGCTCGGTCCATTCGGAGAAAGTCGGGTCGTTCACATCCTGAACATTGCCGCTGCGAGCGGAAACCAGGACCTTGCATCCCTGCGGGACACTTGCTTCAAGCTGCAGCTTGCCCCAGGTCGCCGGCTGGTCGGCATCGATAAGCTCGGATGTGTAGGTCCCCTCGGAAGCAAAACCGGAGCCCAGCGTAATCAGTTTTGCCGGATTAGCCGTGCCGAGATAAACCGTCTGGCCCGCCAGAGCAATAGCAGTAATTTGTGCCGCCTGCTCGTCTTCGTAAATAACCAACTGCTGCTCCATGGCCGGATCGACGCTGAATAGATTAGCATTGTTGCCGGTACCGATAAGCAGCTTGCCGTCATACTCGGCCAGGCAAAAGAAAACCGCCGCCTCACCGAACACGTCCGTCACGAAACCGTCCTGCGTGATTTTGTAAATATGACTGGCCTGTGCAGGCTTGGCCCCCTTACGAACAGGCGGCGGCCCTGCGACGGGCTTCGCTTTACTTTCCACTTGTGCATTAGCAATTTCGAGCTTACGGTCGCCGTTATCTGAGCTTAATTGCTCCTCGCTTTCATCCTGGGTCTCAGGCCGACCGGCCGAAGTTTCGCCAAACGTGGTAGCGGCAAATTGAGTTTGTGTCTGGACGATCTTCGCCGAAGTCGCTGCTGCATACAAATTCATTTCGGACCCGGATTCTTCCACAGGCAATAGTGCCGTGATTTCCGGCTGCTCGCTGTCATATAAAACTGTTACTTTGTTAGTTCGGGTGTGTATCTTATAAACCAGACCTCGAGTGTCGCTGCCGGCATAAATATAACCGTCTTTACCAACGGCAAGCGATAGAATGTTTTTATCGCGACTTTCATAAATCATCTGGGGGTTTTTGCCGAGAGAATTCAGCTTATAAATCTTTCCCTCCGGCCCGGTTCCAAGATAAATGTTGCCGCCTTCGTCAAGGGCCAGCGCGAAGATATATTTAGCATCGTCCGGCTCGAAGATTGTTTTCATCTTTTCGCCTTCAAGCCTGCACAGTTTGCATTCTTTGCCGCTAATGCCCGCTAAGAGCCTGCCGGACATATCCATTGTCATTGTGAAGATATGCTCATTCGACAAATATTCCTCGGAATCGACCTGCTCATCATCGGATTTTTCTGTATCCTCCTTTTCTTTTTCTGACTGAGAACCATCGGTGCCCGACGGATAAATCTTCGTCAACATATTGAGGCTGTATTTATAGATACCACCATTCGGACTTGTGCCGAAATAGACCGTTCCCCCGCTAACAACGATACTGTTGATCGACCAGACGTCATCAAATCCCTCGAATTCCTTAATCAACGGCTCGGCCGCCCGGCCAAGCTGAATCGTCCCGCGAGAGCCTATCACAACTTTTTCGCTGCGGCCCTTCAATAAATCCGCACTGCTGGCATGACGGGTCACCTTGCTGCTGACCGCAAAACAAGCGGAACTCTCCGCAAGGAGTCCCAGGGATAAAACCAGAAAACAGAAAACAGAAGATAGAAAACAGATATCTGAATTCTGAACCATGAATTCTGACTTCTGACTTCCGGCCTCTGAATTCTGTAATAAAATTCTCATAGCTACTCCTGAAATAGAAAAGCAATGTTTGTCGTCTATTTATCTTTCAACTGTTATCTGTAAGATCTTTTTATCAATCACCACTGAATCTGTTTTAAGATTTCGTTCGAGCCAATGTGAATACGGCCGGACTCTTATCGCCCTTTTTGCGTCCTGCAGAAGCAACGCCCTGGTTGCCGGCAGGTCGGGCAGTTCTGCTGTTTCAATTGTAACCCCGTCCGAAGGCAATGTCAGAAGGCAATATAATTTATCTCTGTCTATTTGCAGGGCATTATTTAAAGCCTTAATCAATCCCGGCAGGCTTTGGGCAACGAACCTGTGAGGAACAGATTTAATGAGGAATTGCTCATAATCACGCTGCCCGCATATAGTCAATTCATATTTCCCATCAGCAAGATCTTCCGGAATTTCGAAATCCCATTGATATTGCTTCCTGCCTGCCAAAACGGATTCCAGAACAGCACTTACCTCGACACTTTGACCGGCCTTGACCTTCGAATCAGACAAATTGACCGACCAGATATGCGAGACAATACTTTTTGGCTCGATGTTCATGTCAATATCTATCGATTCGATATCAACTATTCCATACGGATTGTTCATAAGAAGCCCGATAGTGCTGTAGCATTCGGTTACAACTTCGTTCAGGCCCATGCCGCTGGAAACGTTCCTGAAGCTTATTGACTCGGCATTCTTGTTGCTGATATTGACGTTATACTCAACCAGATGCTCAGACGGCAAATCACCAAGCAGAAACGCAGCTCCGGCTATAGCTATACGAAGATAAAACGGCGTGAGCAACCTATTGTTCACGAGACGGCAGTTATACCGGCGTTTTTCTGTATCGTTGTATCGATCTACCCGTATCGTCAGGGCGATTGTTTTTGCCTGACGCCCGAGCTGTCCGATGACACCGGTCGCCTCATCGGTCGTCACAGCACCGATTATCTCGTTGACGCTGGTCAGCTTAAATGAACTGGCCATGTTCGAGACAACGGTGTGTACTTTCGCCGCGGCCATCGGTAAATCCACCTCCCCATAGCCAAGCAAAAAGTGCCCGAAGGCATAGACCTTATCGCCTACAACCTCAGTAACGGTCCCGGAAGTGCTCATCGAAATATCACCCGAAACCATCGGTATCGCCAGGGCGGCCCCGGGAACCAATTTATTCCGCCCGCTAAGTGCTGTATGCTGCGTAGAAGCCGAAGAACCACCGGCAACGATCATGAGCCCGAAAGGTTCAACGATTGAGCCCAATTGCTCACAAACCTCGGCAGACAGGCCGGACGTAATCAAAGGACACGGTATATGATTTAAGATTTGCGATTTACGATTTACGATTTTGAAAGCGGAAGTAGATAACTGCTTTTCAATCTCGACAAAATCAACGGGAGCGGTAAAATCAATTCCAATATCCGCCCGGCCGGCTTGCTGCTCAGTAATATCGGCCCGGCCACCCCGGCCAATTGTTAGCATTTCTCCGATGGGTGTCGCTCCGTAGAGCGGGTCTTTGGCATAGCTCCATGTAAAAGCCAGTGCCCCAGCCAACCGCCCGTCAATATAGACCGGCGAGCCGCTGCATCCGGCAACCGGACCTGTATGAATAAAACGTTCGTCGATACCTTTGACCAGAATCGCATCTTTACTACCGGGACTTGAGCTTGGATTTATGTTACGTACGACATCCACAACTTCCATGCTAAACTTTTCAATTCCGGCAACGCCGTACTCCGTTAGACAATAGGCTTCCATCCCCGGCTTAATTTCATCGAGGCCGATGTACTTGTCCGAATCCCAAACGCCTTCCAATTCTTTGGGCTGGCCGGCCTCACATATGGCAGCCGTCAAAACAATAACTATACAGAAATAAAAAGGTACAAAATTCTGTCTTAATTCGAGCATTAACGTCCTTTCGATTCTTTACCGGCTAAAATTTTAATCTTAAAAGATGTCTATTGCAAGACAAAACAAATCCTGCTACAATGCACCACATGCTTGTCGATCGTATTGTGTGAATGATATAACGTAAAGCAACATCGCAGTACGATATGTGCAGAAAAATATAGAATAACGGAGAAAAATATGAAATCCGACCATCGGCATGAATTAAAAACTAACGAATTAGCCGACTGGCTGACCCACTTGCCAGAATGGACAAAGGAGAATCTCATAACGATAGTTATCGTTGTAGCAGCAGTCGTTGCCGCCGCGGTCATATACGGCTGGATGCTCTACAGCAAAAACGTCATACAGGTGCAGGAACAAACCGAATTTACGAACCTGGTTACTCAAGTATCAAGCGGCAAAATGCAAATATTTCAGGGCCAGCAGGAGCAGGGAAGGGATTTCTCTTTCGTACTTCTCCAGCCTGCAAACACCCTCCAGACATTTGCCCAAAAAACAGGCAACGAGCGGATGGCGGCCCTGGCACTTATTAAAAGAGCAGAGGCCCTGCGAGCGGAACTTCACTATGGAAATGTCGAAGAGGAGTATTTAATAAACCAGACCAATCTGGCAAAAGCCAGCTACACCGAAGCACTCGATAAATGTCCGAAGAACCCTTCCCTGGCTGCCTCGGCAAAATTCGGCCTGGGACTATGCGAGGAGGAACTCGGCAATTTCGAGCAGGCGAAGGCGATTTATCAGGATATTGCTGGAAATCCTGATTTCGAGAATACTCTTGCACAAATCAGGGCAAAACGCCGCCTTGAAACAATGGCCGATTTTCAGCAAAAGATAGCCTTTAAGCCTGCACCGAAACCTGCTACACCCACAGTACAGACAACACAGGCCGGTACTGACCAACTGCCGAATATCATCCCGCCCTTCAATATCAATCGGCCGCTCGAATTCGATATGCTTCCTGAATCCAAAGAAACGGAAGAGGCTAATCCTCCCGTCGATGCTAATGTGTCCGGCAAATGATTCACAAAGTCTGACTTCAGACGATAAATTCGAGTCCGCCAACATGGCCGAACAGTTTCACGTTGGCCATTCGGTTAGAGAACGCAGGCTCGACAAATACCTGCACGGCCGGTTCAGTAATCTAAGCCGCAGCTTCATCCAAAATGCAATCAAGCAGGGAGCAGTCAAGGTCAACGGGAAAATCGCCAAGCAAAGCCAAAAGCTCAGCCCGGGCGATATAGTTGATTTCTCCCCGCCTGAGCCGCCCAGCAAAGACATTCTACCTGAAGAGATACCGCTGGATATAATTTACGAAGACGAAGAGCTGATAGTGCTCAACAAACAACCCGATATGATAGTGCACCCGGCACGCGGAAACACACACGGGACCCTTGTAAACGCCCTGGTGTTCTATTCAAATGAGCTATCAACCGGCCTTGGCGAATTTCGCCCCGGCATTGTTCACAGACTCGATAGAAACACAACCGGCGTTATGGTAGTAACAAAAAACGACACCGCCCAGTGGAAAATCGCCAAGCAATTCGAAAACCGGCAGGTAAAGAAAACATACCTGGCAATTGTCCATGGCACTCCTGATCTGACCGCCGACCGCATCAACGCTCCTTTAGGCATCCATCCGAAAATCAGGGAGAAATATGCCATCCGCCCCGAAACCGGAAAAGAAGCCGTGACGTTCTATGAAGTACTCGAACCTTTTCGAGGTTTTTCTCTTCTCAAGCTGGCTCCGAAGACCGGCAGAACCCACCAAATCCGAGTGCACCTTTCATATATAAAACACCCTATCGTCTGTGACGATATGTACGGCGGGAAACTTGTCTATCAGTGGCAGTTAGCCGACACCGAACCGGCGGTGCAGGAACCCATCTTAAGCCGGGTCGCTCTCCACGCTTTCAGCATAGAATTCAAACACCCGAAAACCGAAAAGATGGTGGAATTCGAAGCACCCCTGCCTCAAGATATGCAAAATCTCCTCGATGCACTCAGAAAATATCGAAAAAACTGATATTTCTCGACAGCTTCTAATCTTCCCTGAGGCAATATGGATATTGCCGTGGTTTATCATGCTAAAGTGATACCGGATAGTTGCCGATGTTCATTCTGTCACAGGTTGCTAAAGGCCAAAGGAGAAGTGGCCGCTTTTAGCAGCAAAATATCAGGAAGATATACTATTGTAGGCAAGTGAAAATTTGTATGAGGACGGAAGCAGGCAAACCAATGAAAACACACCATAAAGCAGACGCCGCGGACAAGATGAAATTCGAAACCCAGATCGAGCAACCCCAATTTGAACGTCACAGGCGCTCCTGGGCCACGCTAAAATGGTTCGAGGGAACACCAAAAACTGAAGAGGCATTTTACATTCGCTTTCAAGAGTTACCGGACGAAGATGTAACATTTCTCAAGTCGTTCTACAATGTCAGCGAAGATTTGGACCTATTCAGGATGATCTGCAAATTCTGGAATATCCAGGTATCCGGTGAAATGAAAAACGTAGAATGTAAAATATAGCATACAGGATGCCGATTTTTGAGTTTCGGACCCTCAATTCCTTACTCTTGAGGGAGTTTTGCGAGGTCGACGTCGGAGCCGGCCACCATTAGAATATCACCCTGATAAATCACAGTGCTGGGCATTGGGACATTTATAATCTTGCCCTTTTCCGCTTTCGCTTCTTTGCTGTCTTCACCACGCTTGATTAATACCAGATTGACGTTGTATTTTTGCCGGAGCTGTAAATCCATAACCGTCTTTTTGTCGAAACTGGGCGGCGCCTTAATCCGGGCCAGGCTATAGCCCTCTGCAAAATCTATCTTTTCCCCGATTTGCGGCGCAATCAGCTTATAAGCCCAACGCTCGGCTGATTCGATTTCTGGATAGATAACTTCCGTGGCCCCGACTTTGGAAAATACCTCGCCGGCAATCCGGTTTTCAGCACGAGCGTAAATCTGCTTAATGCCCATCTGGCGGAGATTCACAACCGTCAGAATTGCTGATTCGAAACCACCGCCCCCCTGCCCGATCCCGATAATGGCAACATCTACCTTATCAACTCCCTGGGCCTTAAGGGCCTCTTCATCAGTGCTATCAAGCCTGACAGCGTGACTGACCTGGTCAGTAATCATCTCGATTTCTTCCCGGTTCTTGTCAATAGCGATTACCTCGGCACCGCTCATTGCCAGCGCAATGGCCAGCTTCTGGCCGAATCGCCCCAGTCCTATTACCGCAAACCGTCTCATAACTTGTTCCTCATATCACATACGTTGGTTATTGTCGCAGAATGACCAACCATAAGATTATAACACTTCTATCCCACAATAACCGCCTCTTGCGGGTAACTGTAACGAACCGGTTTTAAGTTAAAAGTCAATGCTGCCAACAACGTCAATGGGCCCAGCCTACCGATCAGCATCATAGCAATAATAATCAATTTCCCGGCAGTTGTCAAAAGAGGCGTGATTCCCGTAGTCAGGCCGACCGTCCCGAGAGCGGAAGCCGCCTCGAACATAATATCCGACATCGTAAAGCATTTCGAATTTTCCGTAATACTCAGGGCCAGTGTGCCGCTAAAAAGAACAGCAACAAAAAGTAACGTCACTGTAACCGCCCTGCCGACAACAACAACTCTTACCGAACGCCTGAATAACTCAACTTCCCGACGTTTTCGCAAAGCTGCAATGGTCGTCATGATTATGACCGCCAGCGTGACGGTCTTGATTCCGCCCGCAGTCGAGCCGGGTGAACCTCCTACGAACATCAGGAGAATCAAAACAAATTTGCTGGACGGAGACAGCGCAGCAATATCAACGGTATTGAAACCCGCAGTTCTGGCCGTAATCGACTGAAAAAGAGCGTTCGGAATCGTGTTTTCAATTTGGCTGCCCGGGCCGGATGCATAACTTTCAAATAGAGAAATCGCCAAAGCTCCCAGTACTATCAAAAAGGCGCTGACACTGAGAACAATTTTGGTTTGCAGTCGCATCCGTTTCGGTGCTTCCATCGAGAGCCTGCATTGTTTATAGAACCGCCTCTTGAAGAACCTTTTAATCCTGTCGGCAATGATATTTGCAAGATCATAAAGTACACTAAAGCCAAGCCCTCCAAGAACAATGAGCGGACAAACCACCAGGAATACCTGCCAGCACTGGTCATAGTTAATAAAACTGTCACTGAATAAGCTAAAGCCTGCATTGCAAAAAGCGCTGATGGCATGAAAAATACTACAGAACCATTTGTTCTGAACCTCGCCGGTCCACATGCTCAGAAGGCTCAATGCACCGACCGACTCGATCAGAATCGTGGTGACAAAGATAAAAGCAATCATATTGCCGATTCGGCTGACCGTTCTGGTGCTGAGCAAATCCTGCATTGCCACTGATTCCCTGAGGGAAAACGCCTGGCCTAAAAGAAGGGCAAAAACCGCACCGAACACAACAATCCCCAAACCACCAAGCTGAATCAGTACCAGAATAACCATTTGCCCCATCATACTGAAATCCTGGCCTGTATCTTTGACTATCAATCCTGTGACACATGTCCCGCTGGTGGCTGTAAACAAAGCATCGATAAAACTCAGGCTTTCCTTGCCCTCGGCAGACGCAGCCGGCAGCATAAGCAATCCCGCCCCGGAAAATATCAATACCAAAAAACTCGCAATCAAAGCCCGTGTCGGATTCCTGCCGGACGCCGCCATATCGATGCTGGTCCTGCAAAGTTTTGCAATGACCTGGACAACAAGATAAAGCCCGACAGCAAAATGCCGGACTTCCGCCGATTCCGGTTTAGTCGGGGCGTACCATCGACCGGCCCCGATTACAATGATACCAAGTAAAAGCAAAAGCGGAAATTCAAACCAGTTTGCCCGCAAGAACTCGGACTTCGAGGTAACGTTAAACATCCGGATGATTTTCTCTGCAACAAATACACTGAGCAAAATCACCTGAACCGTGTATAAAAACCAGGCATGCAGCAAAGGCTCATCGAAACCAAACAACAAAACAAAAGATGCCACTACAACCGCAGCAGCCAGAGCATTGGCGCCGATTAACACCCTCTCCAGCAGCTTGTTTTTATAAATAATCTGCATAAATCAATTTTCAGTCTATTATTGTAAGTCAGAAACTGAAAATCGCAAACCGAAAACGATAAAATCCCTCAGGCAACATCCGCCAGACCGATTGCATCGCCGAACTTGGCCAGCAGCGAGCGACGGATATTTTTGTGCTCGGCAAGCGTCAACATCGGATCATGCGAAACCATTTCGAACGCATTTTTCCGCGCCATCATAAGCAGATCGAAATCGTCAACGATGTTCGCGATTTTCATATCGGGCAGGCCGTGCTGACGTGTGCTGAACATCTCCCCCGGCCCGCGCAATCTCAAATCATGCTCGGCTATCTCAAAGCCGTCATTGCTCCGGGTCATGATTTCAAGCCGGTTCTGTGCCGTTTCATTATCGGTCTCAGCAAACAAAAAACAATACGATTTCGCATCCGACCGGCCTATACGCCCTCTGAGCTGGTGGAGCTGGGCCAAACCGAATCGGTCGGCTTCTTCTATCACCATGATCGTCGCGTTCGGAACATCGACGCCGACCTCAACTACAATCGTCGAGACCAGCACGTCAATTTTCCTGCTTCGAAATTCCGCCATGACCTGCTGCTTTTTTACCGAAGGCATCCGGCCATGCAGAAGCCCAACGTTAAATTCGGGAAAAACTTTCTTCGATAGCTGTTCCCATTCATCGGTTGCCGCCTTGACGTCAGAATCCTGCTCGACAGCGGTAATTCGAGGATAGATGAAATAAGCTTGTTTTTTTGCTTTAAGCCGTTCACGTATAAATTCGTATGCTTTCTGCCTGTCATGTCTGCTGACCCAGCGTGTGATCACTGCTCCCCGCCCCGGCGGCGAGTGTCTTATCACAGAAACATCCAGATCGCCAAACGCAGTCATTGCCAGCGTCCGTGGTATCGGCGTTGCCGTCATCACAAGACAATGCGGTGTCGTCTGCTTGCGCAACTGTGCCCTTTGAGCAACACCAAACTTGTGCTGCTCATCAATCACAACGAGACCCAGGTTCTGAAATTCTATATCGGCCTGCAGCAGCGCCACTGTCCCGACTACAATATCAATTTCACCAGAGCTTATTGTATTGAGCAGTTCACTTCTTTTCCTGCCGGTCAGTCCCCCGGTTATCAAAACTCGCTTAACGCTGCTGTTCTTCAGGTATCTTTCTATGCTGAGAAAATGCTGGCCGGCCAGAATCTCCGTAGGAGCCATAATCGCTACCTGCATCTTATTTGCAACCGCCAGCAAAGCAGCATAAAGCGCCACAACCGTCTTGCCCGAACCCACGTCACCCTGCAGCAGTCGATTCATAGGCTCAGATTTGCTCATGTCAGCAACAATTTCAGAAATACTCTCATCCTGGTCCCGGGTGAGCAGAAAAGGAAATCGCTTACGAATTCTACTGTCGATCTTGTCGGAGCAATCGCACGGCACCGCCCTTGAAAAATGCTGCACCTTGTACCGACGAAGTGCCAATCCCAACTGCATCAGAAACAGCTCATCATACTTTAACCTGCGTTTTGCCTGCAAAAGCTTTTCCTCATCCGGCGGTAAATGTATCCAGGCAAACGCATCTTTTCTGCTAATCAACTCGGCCTTTTTCAGAAATTCTCTGTCGTAAAATTCCGAAACGAGATCGTCTAAATGCTCAAGCACCGGAGCAATGACACGTTTGATTTGCCTGCTTGTAAGTCCTTTGCATGCAGGATAAATTCCGCCGCTGAAATAGTCAGCCGACAATTGATGCTCTTCATCAACGACAAAAAACTTCGGATTGGTAAATTGCAACTGATGTTTGTACAAAGTCACCTTACCCGAGACCATGATAATTTGGCCCGGTTCGAGCTGGCCGCGAAGATAAGCTCCATGAAACCATACAATCCTGCATACGCCTGTTTCATCACTGATCATGGCCTCGAAAAGCGGCTGTCTTCGATAATTCTGATAGTCTATCGACTCAATCATACCGAAAATAGTAACCGTCTCATTAGGCTGCATCCGGTTTATCTTGGTCGGTTCCGGCACAAAATTCCAGTCACGAGGAAAATACTCAAGTAAATCCCCCACCGTCTCGACTCCGAGTTCAGCAAAGATCTTCGCTCTGGCCGGACCAACTCCTTTGAGGAACTGAACAGGCATCGACAAATCAAACCTGGCTCGTGATTTTTCACCAACTTCCGTCATGATAATGTATTATTGCTCAAATCCGTATTTTCCGATTAGCCTGACAAACCGAACGTCACAGATCGCCCGGCTTATCAGTTCATCTGCTTTCTTTTCATAGACCACCAATCCCTGTACAGATCTGCCTCCTACAGGAGCAACGATCAAGCCGCCATCAGCAAGCTGTTCGGTCAGGGGCTCCGGTATCTTCGGCACTCCAGCGGTGATTATAATCCTGTCGAAACATCCAGCCGGAGGCAATCGTGATGCCGACCAGCCGCTGCTGCCGTCACCGACATAAAATTCAACATTGCTGATACCCAGTTTGCTTAAAACCGCTTTTGCCGAATCAGCCAGCTCGCTGAATCTTTCTATCGTATAAACCTTTTTTACCAGCTTACCCAAAACTGCCGTCTGATATCCGCTGCCTGTGCCGATTTCGAGAACATCACATTCCGGATCGACCCGTAATTCCTGTGTCATCAAGGCAACAATATACGGCTGGGAAATAGTCTGATCCATCCCTATAGGAAGCGGGCCATCGCTATAGGCCTGCGAACGGTGCGACTGAGGTACGAACTCTTCCCTTGGAACCTCAGCCATTACAGCCAATACACGAGAATCGGTAATATCACGCCCCTTAAGGTCCCACCTGAGCATCCGTTCTTTGGCGCTGCTGAATTTGTCTTTGCTCTGTCGTCCATCCATGACTTCAATCATCGCTTTTTAAGCTCGGTTTTGCAACGCAATTCTATTCCACCCAAAATGTGGCCTTTTAATTAAAATAAAAGTTTGATAGCCGCTGCGGCAGCCAGAATCTGCACTACGGCATTAAATGCCTTCTGTGGGATGCGTTTTAACAGGAATATTCCCGCAACCGCACCGAGAGCAATAAATGGCAGCATCATCAAATTGAGCTTTACAGATTCGGCCGTCATTAAATCCAGGCTGGCGCTGAAAGGCACTTTCAGCCAGTTAACAACAAAAAAGAACCACGCTCCGGTACCGACAAATTCGACCTTGGGCAGCCGCATAGCCAGCAGATAAATAATCATGATAGGTCCGGCAGCATTGGCCATCATCGTGGTTACTCCTGCCATAAATCCGAGTGTTGCAGCGAACCACCATTGTGTCGGTATCGGCGCATCTTCGCCTTTGACTCTTGTCCGCCAATAATTGATGCCCAACATTAACAAGACTATTCCCCCGATGACAGGCTTGAGCTGCTGGTCATTGACGAGCTTCAAGCCGAAGTATCCCGTCACAATTCCGGCAAAAGCCGCCGGAAGCAAACGCAGTACATGACCCCACCTTGCATTACGTCTATGGTACGTAATAGCAAATAAATCCGCCAGAATCAGGATACCCAGCAATATTCCGGTTGACTGGCGTGTCGGAAGAACCAATGCCATTAAAGGTACTATGAGGATTCCAAGTCCGGGCATCCCGGTCTTGGTCGTTCCGACCATTACAGCACAAACAGCAACAATTACCCAACCAAATAAGTCTAAATCCAATGCACATCATCCTTAATAAAGTCTTATAATTGTTTATTTAAACCTTTAACCGCCGCAATTTATCGTTTTCGGCCTGTCTTTGCAATTGACAATTGATATTCAATACTTGAAAATAAAAATAACCGACCGCGGTTTGACAAAATTGTCCATACTTAAAGGGGATAAAAAATGAAAACAAAAATGCGTGTATTTTACATATTCGCCATTATTGTGGGCGGCTGCGTACCAGTATTATCGCTGCACCCGCTTTATATGGAAAAAGACGTCGTATTGGATCAAAAACTTTACGGGACGTGGGTGACCGACTCCAATGACTCTAAAACCATTTGGGAATTCAAGAGTATTGATGATCCCAAAAACGCATACACCCTGATTTTCACTGATGAAGATGGAAGGAAAGGTTCGTTCGTAGCACATCTGGTGAAATTACAGGACAAGCTTTTTCTGGACATTTTTCCAAGTGAATTGCCCTGGGAATTGGAAGATCCGAACAAAATGGACTGGCCCTACAACTCTATATTCCTGATACCCGCCCATACATTTATCAAGGTAGATTCCATAGGGTCACAGTTGAAACTGCGATTAACCTTGGAATCCAAAATGAAAGAGCTGATTAAGGAAAATCCGAATGCTATAGAATACACGTCCGTCGGGGACAGGCTTGTTTTTACGGGATCGACAAAAAAACTCCAGTCATTCGTTCTAAAGTACGCTAACGACGAACGAGTATTTACAGACCAGATTACTCTGAGTCGAAAGTAGTCAAAAAGTGAACCACTTGAAACATTATTAAGTATAAAGATTATGGTCGAAAAATCAGAATTCAGACGTTACCTTGTAAATGTGGATTCAATCTCCGCTCAACAGCTTTTTACTGATTGTCTGATAGTAGGAGCCGGTATTGCAGGTCTTCGTGCCGCTATCGAAGCAGCCGAACACCGCAGCATAATTATCGTCTGTAAGAGTAAAATCGAAGACAGCAACACTTTCAAAGCCCAGGGCGGCATCGCCTCGGTGCTCGATAAAGCAGATACCTTCGAATCACATATCGAAGATACACTTAAAACCGGCTGCAGAATATGTAACGAAGAGGTAGTTGACCTGGTCGTTCGCCAGGGGCCGGAACTGGTAAGGCAACTGCTCAAATGGGGCACCGAATTCGACCTGAAAGAAAACAATATCGCCACTACGCTTGAAGGCGGTCACAGCTTCCCTCGTGTTGCTCACGCCCACGGCGATGAGACCGGACGGGCGATTGCCGAAGCATTGATAGAACGAGCCAGGCAACACCCCAACATAAGAATAATTGAAAATTTCTTTACAATTGATTTGCTAACGGATGAAAACAATAAGTGCGTGGGTATAATCGGTTACGAACATAAGAGAGGCCCACAAATTATCTGGGCGGCAAGCACGATTCTGGCTACCGGTGGAGCAGGCCGGCTTTATCGCGAAACTACGAACCCGGAAACAGCCACCGGCGACGGCATCGCTATGGCATACAGGGCAGGTGTTATTCTGAGGGACCTTGAATTTGTCCA
Organism: Sedimentisphaerales bacterium; assembly: GCA_016936275.1. Classification (GTDB taxonomy): domain Bacteria; phylum Planctomycetota; class Phycisphaerae; order Sedimentisphaerales; family Anaerobacaceae; genus JAFGPJ01. The sequence continues at coordinate 9,069 of JAFGPJ010000427.1, read as the reverse complement.
GTTCCATCCAACAACGCTATACATCGCAGGAGCAACGCGAGCCTTGATTTCCGAAACGGTTCGAGGCGAAGGAGCGATCCTGCTGGACAACAAACGGCAGCCTTTTATGAAGGACTACCACAAAAACGCCGAGCTTGCTCCACGCGATATAGTCAGCCGGGCCATACTTTCTCAGATGCTAAAAAACGAATCAACAAATGTCTATCTGGATGTCCGGCATATTGACAAAGCATATTTTGCCAAAAGATTTCCGTGGATTAACGAACTGCTCGAAAGCTTCGACATCGACATCACAAAAGACCTGATTCCAGTGCGACCGAGCGCCCATTATATGATCGGCGGCGTAAAAACCGACCTGTCGGCTAAAACGAGCATTGAAAACCTTTATGCCTGCGGCGAAATAGCCTCTACCGGGCTGCACGGTGCCAACCGGCTTGGCAGCAATTCGTTGCTCGAAGGACTGGTGTTTGGAAAAATCGCCGGTCAGGAAGTTTCAAAAAAGAAAAAAGCAACCGCAGCCCATCTTAAGCATCCTTCGATAAAATATAAGATTCCCCATTCGGATCGTACACGGCTGGATGCCGACGACGTCAGGAACTCGCTACGAGCACTTATGTGGCGAAACGTCGGCATCACTCGATCCGCCCAGCCGCTCACAGAGGTACAGGAAATCATCAAATTCTGGCAAAGATACGTAATGGACAAAATATTCGATTCACCTGAAGGCTGGGAATGTCAGGATATGTTGACTATTTCTCTGCTAATGGCCCAATCCGCAGAAAAACGTCGGGAAAGCCGGGGAGTTCACTACAGAAGGGACTATCCCGAAACAGACGATACGAACTTCAAGAAGCATATCGAAATCTCAAAGAAATCTGAATGAATGCATCGGCCGTTATAGATATCATTCGATTTTAATTAACAAACACTATAGAAAAAAACCGAATTTTCGTTATAATCAAGATTGCTAATCAAACAATAGTCAATCATCAATATTAAATAGAAAATGAATAGAGTGGGTTGGGCGATCGCTGGCTTCTATTGAGACCAGAGGAAAGTCCGAGCAGGACAGGGCACGGTGGTGGCTAACGGCCACCCGGGGTGACCCGCGGGAAAGTGCCGCAGAAAATACACAGCCGATGTCCCAATGGGAACAGGTAATGGTGAAATGGTGCGGTAAGAGCGCACCGCGGCGTCGGTGACGGCGCCGGCAGGGTAAACCCCACCGCCTGCAAGACCAAGCAACCGGAAACTCGGCCCGGGTACGGGCGGCTAACAGCCGCTCAGCCGGTGGGTAGGTCGCTTGCCGTAAGGCAGAGCCGACCGGCAACGGTCGGTCAAGATAAATGATCGCCGCCTTCCTTTCTGGCGGGACACAGAACTCGGCTTACAGACCCACTCTTTTGATTTACTATTTACAATTGGGCGTATTGCCCAAAGTCTCTGGTTGAGTTGGCTCGATGGTATCAAGCCTGCCGGTAACTTCTTCGCTGATTTTACGAAGTTGCGCTCGAACCTTACCGATGTCGGCGTTAGCAGCAATTGTGCTGGAGTCAATGGTTTTAGAAGTCGCCGGGATGGCTTGCGCCAGTTTCGCGTTCGACTTGCCCAAGGAAGAACCGGCCGTCGTTGCGCATAAAATCGAGGATCGAATCGAACTGCCTGTCGATGAATTGAGCCTCGTTACTGACGATTGCTATACCGAGAACCGCGATGTTCCTGTTGTCCTGGTGGTCCACTTCCGATATCGAGATATTGAACCGGCTCTTGAGCCGGCCGATAAGGCTTTTAACGATGCTCCTCTTGCCCTTGAGCGAGGTCACACCCAGCAAAGACAAATGTGCTGTCATTACGCCGACTATCATGCCTACACATTAGCCGCTAAAGGCCGTTTCGTCAAGATTGCTGTGTGACGACCGGATAAATTGTCACCTTGTTCTGGTATATTTCCGGCGGCAGCATAAACGGTTCCGGGTTGCTTAGTCTGGCCTCAATTTCCTGAATTCTTCTTTCGTTAATTTCAAGATTGGCTTTTAAATTGTGTACTTCCCCACTCAAATTTTTCCATTGGATAAATAAATCAACAAAAGCTTTATCCCGGTCGCGAATCTTAACGGCTGCTTGTTCCCGGGCCTCCGCACTTTTGAGCTCAATTGTTTGTTCGACGAACATTTGTTCCAGCTTAGAGAGCATTCCGTCTGGTAATTTCCTGCGTTGTGCCCAATCTTGTGCGTCTTGCGGAGTTTTGCGATATTCATTGATTACCGACATCTTTTCACGTATTCCTGCAAGCTCTATTGCAATAATATCCAGCACCTTGTCCATCTCAAGCATGGTTTCTTTTGCCTTTTCGTATGCTTCATCGTCGGAGAGCGAGAAGTAGCGGATTTTCTTGATTTCCATGTACTTCGGCTCCATCTCGTCCGCTTGTTTCTGTTTTTCCGGCAGGACCTTCTTGATTTCGATTATTTCCTGCTTTCTGTCTTTTAGATATTTTTCGTATTCCTGTATTCTTGCATTAGCTTCGTTCGCTGGAATCTCAAAATAAGCCTGAACCATTTTTTTCGCGTCCTCTTCACTGACTGCGTAAAGAAGAACGGTATCGTGGTTTTTAATTTCATCGATACCCCACCAGGTAATGGCGTCCGAAGCCGTCATGAACTTTTGCTGCTGCTCAGATAATGATTGTCCTGCTGAGGTCTTTAGGATTTGTAATATTCCCTCGGGACTTGACGGCATATCCATATGTGGTCGTCGTATATGGAATATTGCCACGTGTGTGGGCTTAACAGGACCTTGCCCGGATTTATCCGGATGGGCGCCTCGCCATCGTTGCGATCTGTTGGAATTGATTTCGAATTGCGTTTTCATTTCGTACTTGCCGGACTCGGCTAACAATAAAGGTGTTAAAATACAGATCAATATTAAGGTCGGTACGAATTGTTTTTTTGAGCGGACCATTTTATAATCTCCTTTCAATAATTTATTCAATTCGCGATTTTGCTATTTTTGCTGCAGCCGTATCAGGATACGTCTTAACAATGTGTTGATATTGCTGTTTTACGATGTTTTCAGCCCTTGGATTATCATCGAGCAGCTCCGTCGCAGCCAGCAGTTGAGCGGCACTGCCCGATTCGTTTATCTTACGTTCGATTTCAGCAAATGTCGGTTCTCTGTATTTTGGCCTTGAGAAAGTGTGCCAGACAACGGAAGCTGTTGTTACCAATAAAATGCTCGCGGCGATTGCGGCGTATCGGGACCAGCGGACTTTCGTGGTTTTGGCGATTGATACAGGTATCTTTTCCGTATCCGCCAAACCATCAGACCAGATGACACCGGCAAGCTCAAGCGATTTTTGCAGAGCAGTCAGCAGCTTTCGACACTCTTGACATTCGGACAAATGCTCTTTAATTTTGTTCGCATCGATCTGTGATAACTGCCCATCGGCATAATCAACGAGCATCCGTTCAATATTTTCGCAAGACCTTTTCATTATGGTTCGACACCTCGTTCCAATAATCCCTTTGCCAGAATTATCCTCGCCTCTCGCAGACGGCTTCGTACTGTAGATGGGCTAAGGGCCAATATTTCGCCGACTTCTTTTGAATTCATGTCGCAGAAATACCGCAGCACCATCGGCGCCAGCAACGAATCATCGAGTTTTTGCAAACTCTCACGCACAATCTCAAGCTCCTCAGCCATAATAACTTTTTCATCTGCCGGGTTTGAAGCTGTCTTGGTTTCCAATCTTCGTTTCAATATTTCGCTGGCATGCTTCCTAAAAGTTCGCCGGCTTCGATGTTCCAACAGGCATCTGTTGACTGTGACTTTTATTAACCACTTAACACTGTCTTCTCGACTCGACACGGCAGTTTGCGAACTGCTCTTTTGTTGCTTTAGTGCTCGGATTGATACGTCCTGCAGGATATCTTCACCATCCGAAGTACTCAATCCCATGCCGGCAATGATCCGCTCGAGACGCGAAAGCTCGGCAGAGAAAATTTCCAGCAGGCTTGGTTCTGATAAACGTTCATTGGTCGCATGATCCATCTCTGCCGCAAAATCTATACTTATCTTATTCACTTCTCTGCATCCGGTCCGGCGTTTGCCCATCTATAAGTATAATGCTTAAGGGCATAGAAGTGTTGGTGGAAAAATGAAACTTTTCCCGGTATTTGTGAAGTTTGGGAAAGCGGGAAATTTCGTTTTACGCCGTACGTCGATGTCTGAGCCTGTCGAGTGCCACGGCTATAACGATAATTGCCCCAGTGATAATCTCCTGCACCCAGTTTGGGTATCCTCTCTGCGTGCAGCCCGAGGCTATGACGGTCATAATTAACGCCCCGACTAAGGTTCCGAGGATTGAGCCTTCGCCGCCGGAGAGGCTTCCGCCTCCGATGACGACGGCGGCTATTACATTCAATTCCAAACCCACGGCCACGGTCGGGTCGCCGACTGTCAGACGGGAGAACTGCATCAGTCCCGCCAGGCCTCCCAGTGCCCCGCACAGGGTATAGACGAGCACTTTGACGCGATCGATGGCCACGCCGCAAAGACGGGCCGTCTGCTCGTTTGAGCCGATTGCGAATGTATGCCGGCCGAGGCGGGTATATCGCAGCAGGGCGGCCATCGCTATAGCCAGAATAATCATCATCCAGACGCCGGGCGGCAGAATCATCCAGCTTCTATCGGCCGGCACCGAGGCCAGCAGCTCATCGAGCCATTTAAGCTGTGCCGGGTCCACGTCGATTTTCTGCTCTTTTCCAATGCCCTTTGCCGCTCCGCGAACGACGAGCATCATTCCGAGGGTGACGATAAAGGGCACAACTTTCAGCCGGGTAATCAAGACGCCGCTGAGCAGGCCGAAAAATGCCGCCGCGGCCACGCCACCGATGGCCGCTGTTAACGGGCCTGCCCCTGCGTACTGCAAAAGCCATGCGATGACGACCGTGCTCAAGGCGACGATCGAGCCAACGGACAGGTCGATTCCGCCCGAAATAATCACCAGCGTCATACCGAGGGCCGCTATGCCGACGATTGTTGTCTGCCGGGCGATCATTTCCATGTTGCGGGCGGTCGCAAAGCTGGACGGCGCAATCAGCACGAATAATTCGAATACAACGAATAAGGCTATCACGGGGCTGAGCATGTTGAGTAAGCCGAGCCAGTTGAACGTCGTCAATTTATTTCGCATGATTTATTATCCATTTTCGATTGCCGATTGTCGGTTGTCGATTTTGAAATCGAAAATCGCAAATCGTCAATCATAAATCACTTTCCCGTTGCTTCCAACATTAGTTCATGCTCGTTTACTTCGTCGATTCGGTGTGTCGGTCCGAGCCTGCCCCGGCACATGACCGCCACGCGGTCGCAAACACCCATCAGCTCGGGCAGGTAGCTGCTGACCATCAGTATTGCCTTGGGCGGTCTGGCGGCACGACCATCACGTGGCACGGCCATCTTGGCCGTGTTTTCATGGGCTGGAAGCCCATGCCACGAGCCTGTCGCCAGGGTGTTAATCAGCTTGTAAACCAGTGCTTTTGCCGCCACGTCGATGCCGCGCGTAGGCTCGTCCAGCAGCAGCACATCCACATCGTGCTGAAGCAAACGTGCTATGGCGACTTTCTGCTGGTTGCCGCCCGACAGCGATAAAACCGATTGTCTCGGCCCCCGGCAGCGGATGTCCAGCGATTCAATCCATCGCCGGGTTGCTTTGTCCTGCCTGCCCGGCAGGACCAGACCCAGCGGGCCGAAGCCCTTCAGCCTCGAAAGCGTGACATTGTCGGCTACGCTTAAAGACAAAGCCAGACCTTCTTCCTTGCGGTCCTCGCTCAGAAGGCCGGCGCCCTGCATCCAGCGCCGGTGAGGCGAGGCCGGGCCTGTGTAAACGCCGATTTTAATCCGGCCCTTCCTGACCGGCTCTAAGCCGAACAGGCATCGCAGAAATTCTGTTCGTCCCGCACCCACCAGCCCGGCAATGCCCAAAACTTCGCCTCGGCGTAACGTCAGGCTCGCGGATTTGGGATTTTTCAGCCCGGCAAGGTCTTCGATATCCAGCACAACTTCACCAGCATGGCGGGCCGAGCGGGGGTAAAGCTCCTCGACCTGCCTGCCTACCATTAGCGAGACAATCTCATCGGACGAAATCGCCGCCACGTTTTTACTCCCGACAACCCTGCCGTCCCGCAGGACCGTTACCCTGTCGGCGACGCGCTTGACCTCTTCGATGAAATGCGAGATGTAAATGATGGCCTTGCCCTGTTGTTTCAAGCGTCCGATGATTTCGAATAACCGCTCGACGTCCTGCTGAGTCAGACTGCTGGTCGGCTCGTCTAATACAAGGACATTGCAGCCGATCGCCAGGGCCCTGGCAATCTCCACCAACTGCTGCGAACCAACCGACAGCCTGCTGACGCGGGCGTCCGGAGTCAATTCCGGATTGTCGAATTCCTTGATTGCTTCGATGGCCCGCTGCCTAACCTGTTTCCAGAGCACTACACCCAGCTTCGACGGCTCCATGCCCAGCATGATATTTTCCTGGACGCTCATGTGCGGCGTCAGCGAAAGTTCCTGATATATCATTGCTACACCCGCCCGTCGGGCTTCGAGGGGATTGTTCGGCCTAAACGGCGCGCCGTCCAGCAGCATCTGGCCGGCATCGGGTTTAATTGCCCCCGAGCAGACTTTCATCAGCGTGCTTTTGCCCGCCCCGTTCTCGCCCACCAGAGCGAGAACCTCGCCGGCGGCGACCTCGATGCTGACGTCTTCAAGTGCAATAGTTGCCCCGAAACGCTTGGAGACTCCCTGCATCTGGAGCCGGACCGTATCGCGGGCGTCCCGCCCGCGATCCGAAGGCGGGACGCCTTCGGAACACGAGGGCAAGACGCCCTCGCCACTCGGTGGTTTTTGAGAGTTTATTCGTTCAGCCATTTCTTGAAATCCGGCTCCAGCAGATTCTTCATCTTCGGATCGTCCATGTTTTCCGGCGTGGCTACCGCCGAGCCGGTGTCTATTCGTTTCTCTACCTTCTGGCCCTGCAGGTGTGCCACGACCGTTTTGACGCCCAGGTAGCCCATATTAATCGGGTCCTGGAGCACGAGTCCGTTAATTTGTCCGTTTCGCAGTCCCTGAACCAGCCGGTCTGAGCTGTCGAAGCCGACGTATTTGACTTTGCTCGCCAGGTCACTGTCTTCGAGTGCCCGCAGCATGGCGAACGCCGTCGATTCATTGGGGCAAAAGATGCCATCGATAGTCAGCTTGCCGTCCGCGGTCCGCAGCGGCGCCAGCAGATTCTCGCTGGCCTGGTAGGCACTCTCGGTTGTGGCCCCACCGTACTGATTGGCGCTTACGACCTCGATGTCGGGATATTTTTCTTTCAGTACGTCCAGAAAGCCCTGCTCGCGATTCATTGTGCTGGCTGAGCCTTCCTGGTATCGCAACATGATGACCTTGCCCTTGCCGCCCAAGATTTCGGCTAAGCGTTCGCCGCCTTTTCTGCCGCCTACGTAGTTGTCCGTAGCGACAAAGCTGGTGTAGTCATCGCTTTTGAGGTCGCTGTCGATAATCACAACAGGAATGCCGTTGCTCACCGCATCTTTAACCGGCATACGCAGTGCGACATCATCCAGCGGTGCCAGCACGATTCCTGTTACGCCCCGCGTTATAAAATCCTCTACGACCCGGATTTGCGATTCCCTGTCGTCTTCCTTGAGCGGCCCTTTCCAAATGATTTCCACGTTCAGGCCGGCTGCCTTTAATTCCTCCTGGGCTTTAAGAGCGCCGGCGTGAATCGACTTCCAGAAAATATGGGTCGTGCCTTTCGGAATCACGGCAATACGATAGATATCTGCACCTTCTTCTTTCTTTTGCTTGCAGCCGACGAATGCGAAAACGACTGCCAGGGCGACAAGAACGATTGCTGCTATGACCTTTTTCATAATTATGGCTCCTGAAATTTTGTTTTGACGATAATGATAAAGGTTTAACACCGAATCGTCAATAAAGTATATCCTGTTTGGTGTTATTGTGAAAATTTATGCTGCCGTTAAAACGTCTTTTTCGGCGTGCCGGGTGAGAATTGCATAAGAGCTTAGCGAAAAAACGAAAATTTCTAACGACTTTGTTGACAGACTTTTATTTTTAGGTTACGATAAGTGCCCAGTTGGAATTTCGAGGCCGCACCGGCATCGCGGTAATTGAGATCCCTGAATATGTGTAACTTGCCCGGCAAAGAGACTTTATAAATAAGGGCTTAGCGAAAATGAAGGTTGTTGCAGTAATACCGGCCCGTTACAGCTCCACGCGGTTCGCCGGTAAAGTTCTCGCCAAAGACACCGGCAAATTCCTCATCCAGCACACTTACGAGCGGGCCTGTCTGGCCAAATTGCCGGAGAAGGTGATTATCGCAGCCGATGATGAAAAAGTCGTTGCCGCAGCGAAGACTTTCGGCGCCGAGTGCGTCCTGACTTCGCCCGATCATCAGAGCGGCACGGACCGCATCGCCGAAGCTGTTGCCGATATGAACATTGAAATTATTGTCAACCTCCAGGGTGATGAGCCGGAAATCGATCCGGCATATATCGATGAGGTCGCAAAACTGCTAACTGAGAATCCGGATTATCCGATGTCAACCTTAGCGGCCCCTTTTGAGAATGCCGCAGATGTAGCGAATCCTAACATCGTAAAAGTCGTTATTACGCAGAACACAGAACGCAGAACGCAGAACATTCCCGAAAGAGCAATCTACTTCTCCCGCTATCCAATTCCATTCAATCGAGAAAGCGGCGGCATCGGAAATGTAAAACAATACCTGCGGCACATCGGAATTTACGCCTATCGCAAGAAATTCCTGCTGGAAATAACCGCTCTGCCGCAAACGCCATTAGAGAAAATAGAAAAACTCGAACAACTCAGGGCCATAGAAAACGGGTTTAGTATTCTGGTGGGCAAAGTAAAACACACCTGCGACGGTATTGACACGCCAGAGCAATACGAGGAATTCGTTAAACGCTATAAGGAGAGGAAAAAAGTATGAGTACCAAATTCGTAGGGTGGGCCTCGGCCCACCGA
>JAFGPJ010000426.1 GCA_016936275.1 Sedimentisphaerales bacterium | reverse complement strand
TATGTTTTTTCACATTGAGCAGCGAAGAGCATGGGTCAGAACGAGCACGCACACTATCGTCTATGATCACGATCCCGATAATCCGCGTTTTGCACGGGACCCGAACGGTAAGATAACGCGAATGCTGCGGATATGGCTTGCCGAGCATAAATCCGAAAAGCCGTTGCTTCGTGCTTATCTTGGCACTGTCACTTTCTGCTTCATCAGGCCATCTTATCGAGATATGTATCGGCTTTTTCGCTTCGCGACGGCAGCGGCAAAAACCGCCGGTGAGTCGGCCAAAGCACTCCGGCACGATTTAGCGGATTTACTGCGTACGTACTTCTAGGAAGAATATGGATAGTGGTGCCTTACGCGACTCGATTCGTGGCGCTCTTATCTTAGCAACACACGTACGGGCAGTCGTGATAGATCGGCCTGGGCAGAGGCTCGCCGCGGGCGACACGCTCATCTTCCCTCTGGAAAAGTGACAGGCACGTCTGGGCCGTTTCCTTCAGCTTCTGCGTTTCAGCATCGGTTATAGGCTGATAAGTTTTTCCCGCTTCGATTGCCAGATCGAGTAGGTCGAGGAATGAAGGTGGAATTCCGGCGACGACCGGTTTTTGCGAGAGGGTAAATCGAATTGCGGCATTCGTTTCTTCCTGGGTCTCGGTCGCGCGATACCACCATTGTCGAGTCCGCTCGACGCCCTGCGGCCAGGGTCCCTTCGATAACGGTTTGATTGCCAATACCGCAGCACCCTGCTCGTTTGCGAGATCGAGCACCGCCTTGCCGAAATCTCTTTTGTACATCTCGACGAAATTGATGGGGAACATTACCGTGTCGAAACGAAAGCCGTTCATGGCTTCGAGCGCGCCTTTGGTCGTGTGGGCGGAAAAACCGATGTAGCGGATTTTGCCCTGCTCTTTCGCTTTTAGAATGGTCTCCATCGCGCCGCCGGGGCCGAGCGCCTGTTTTACTTCTTCGGGTGTGCGAATGTGGTGCAGTTGATATAAATCGAAACGGTCTGTCTTGAGCCTCGACAGCGAGCGATCCAGCTCCTTCAGCGCTCCGTCCTTGTCACGCATCTTTGTTTTGCATGCAAGGAAGATTTTATCGCGATCCAAATATTGCAGGCCGAGGCCCATCTTTATTTCGCATTCGCCGTCCCTGCCGTACGCCGGAGCAACATCGTAATAATTAACACCCTTTCCAAAGGCGTCAATTATGCCCTCGTTACAACGGCCCTGCTCGTAGTGGCTTAGTGCCAGTCCGGGAAAGCCTACGACTGAGATTTTCTCGCCGGTCCGTCCGAGCACGCGCCTCGGAAGCCCGGCAACTTTTTCGACTTCTCTCTGTGAAGATGATTTTTCTGAACTTACGGCCGACTGCATGCCAAGAGCCAAGCTCCCGGTAAGGCCGCCTACGACTTTCAGGAATGACCTTCTCTCCATGATAAACTCCTTGCTTTAGAAAGAATACAAGTTAAGTTTTAATCCGGAAAAGCTCCGAATCACGCCCGCTATTATAAAAGCTTAAAAATCGTCCTGTCAAGACCGGAAAAGCTCGAACTTGGTGTTTTTACCCGAAATTTGAGCCTTTATCACTTGACTCCAATAATCATTTTCTGGTATACTGCATATTAACGATAATGGAAAAAGGAATTCATTCCCTAAGGTATAAAGATGGGGGACGGAGGAACAGAAATGAAAAAGGTGAGTCGATTGAGCATTTCCTTGCTGTTGTTTCTGACATCTTCAGTGCTCTCGGCAGAGCAACCGCTCGAACCTGGCTATTTCAAATGGATGCTTCACCTTGGCCAGAGTCCTACTGACAGAATTCTTGGTGGCGGCAACCTTGAGTTTATCGGTAAAGAAGGCACACTCAGGCCGACACCTGGAGAGGTCTACGATTTCAGTAATACCCATTTTAGAGCCACAACCGACTTGATGATTTGGACACCCCGTTACAGTGAGACCGGTTCTTTTACCCACGAAGCGTTGGAAGGAGAATACACGCACTACTACCACATCTACGTGATCTCTCCCAATAGACGGAATGCACATGTTAAATTTTCAGCGTCAGGAGGTTTGAAGATATGGAACAACGGCCAAATACTATTCAATGGCTGGCCTTCACTTCATCAAGAGCAACAAGTGGATATTGTCTTGGCCCAAGGAGTCAACTCAATGACTTTCCGTCTGCTGAAGTACAGTCAGACGGCGTCTCACCTGGCTGTCAAGATCACGAACCCAGACGGTCAGGAATTCACAGATATGACTTACTCATTGGATCTGCCTCTTGTACATGATAGGATCTTCGTATATCGTGAATTACCTTCTGATTATGAGCACTCCAGAGTAATAAATATTTCTCTTCATGTGAATGTCCCAAAAGACAATGAGTCAGATGCGTTGAAGGTGATCGAATATGTCCACGAAGAATTGAAAATCGTAGACGCCGGTGGTGGCACTGTTATCGGCAATAGCATCCAGTGGTCTCTCGCCATAGAAGACAGTCGGAGTGTTGATATCCAGTATTCACTGGATGTGCCGACGAGCTACAAAGAAACCATACACTTTCTTGGTTACATCTTCAATAACAAGGAGTTTGAGGAAGTCATTGGTGATAGAGTTCTTCATGAGGTTAGACCTCCCTCTCCGTGGGATATGGCCGAAACCATTGAAACGATCGATATCGATGTTGGGGATTATGCCAGGGCCGAAAATGTAAACATCGGTGGCGAATTTGCTGAGGATTATTCTGGCAGCCTGGAGGATGTTGGCAGAGGCTTGCTCTCGGGTCTCAAACCCCACCAGGAAGGAGGCTGGGCCGAATACGAGTTCTCCGTGAACAATCCCGGCGAATATCACATCGTCTTGGATTATGGGGAACTCTGGACTATGTATCATCACGCTACAGACGTCAACATTGTTATTGATGAGAGGACAACACTGCACACGCAACTGTACCCTACAACACATTGTTACGGGTCCCCTTATGTAAAACAGGCAGTGTATAGCCCTTCGATGGACAAAGAAAGGAAAGCTAAGTGGATTGTTGGGTCGGCCAGTCTCTCGTCGGGTTCTCATACGTTGCGTCTAATCTTCCCTGCGATGGAACTATTCACCGAACAGATCGACCGTTTCACCGATAGCCGCCCAGTGATCACAAAGATAATCGTCACTAACTATCCGGGATTAGTACTTCCTTACACTGCTGAGCCGCATCACCTTGATTCCTACGAGCCCCCCCCCGCGAGACTTGTTCACGATAGAAACGTGGTAGAACTCTCTGATGGGCGTATCGAAATGACCTTCCACGGCACGTTTTACAGCTTGTCTCAGGGCAATGAAACCTATTATGCCAGCGGTCTTGTTCTTCCCCGACCAGGCGAGGATAAGTGTAAATTCGAGATCATGATGATTGAGCCGTATGTTTTTCACCTACCACCGGAAGGCGAGCAAAACTTTACCCTGGTTGTACGATCAGTCGAGTCCGTCTCTCCAGACTATTCTGAACTCATTGTAGTCTGGCTGCGTGGAGTTCCCTCTGCACCCAGCAGAAAGCCCTATTTGTTTACGACAGCACAGCAATACGAGGAACTACCACCGTTCCGCCAAAAAGAGTATGACTGGCGTGGTGGCCCCATGTTCAGTGAAGTGAAACGCTGGACCAATGACATTTGTTGTGACATTACGGATGACGCCCGATTAATCATCCCTGACCGATCTGACCTCCAATTCAAAGCAGGACGGTATGGCTACAATGTTGGTGAATACTTCGGCCGGCAATACCAAGAAGGTCGGCTTCCCGCTGTAGAACAACTCTTCGAGAACCTGGGATGGGATCATCAGGAGCACGGGGGGAGAAGTTGGGGAGAGATTTGGTCGGCAATATTGGCCAGTACTTACTGGCGAGGTAACACAAATCAGGCAAAGGAATACGTTGACCGTCTTTCGGAAAACATGGTGTTCTACCCGGTTGTGCATCGCTGGGATTGGGCTACGCCTCATTACATGCCCCCTGTCACAGGTGCCAATCCCGTCAGTGGTATGCCAGCATTGGCTGCTCACATCCGGACTTGTCAGGAGGGATTGATTGATACGGATCACCAATTTCGCATCTTGCATAACCTGGTTTTGCCTATTTTCAACTCTTACTGGGACGAATTGCGGCTCAAGGTGACGCTCTCTCAAGATGCAGATGCCGGTGACACAATAATTCATATTCAGCGACCCTTCTACGGTACAACCGGCTCCATAACAGATGGATTTTCCCAATCCCACCCGGCCTATGTAAAGATTGGGGCTGATCCGTATTCGCTCAGAGGGACAGAAACCTACGAGACATTCCAACTCATGGAGCCACTTCGCCAATCATATCCCCAAGGAACCACAGTAACCTCATGGGCCTATACTGAAGAGAAAGAACTTGAGTGTAGAGACTTGATGTCCATGCTGGCTATTGCAGCTTCCAGCCGTGATTGGGCTGTCATAGACCAAGCGATGTACATGTTTTCTGAGATACTGGACAAACACAAGATCTTCCTTGAAGACGGCTCGTTCAAGAACGAGCCTGGCAGCTATGGAGGTAGCAGCTATCAATATCCAGAGCAGATTCTTAATTCCCAGCGCCTTCTTGGGAACAGCGTGCCAGTCTTAAAGGGCACAACATGGAATAAGATGCATGCTTATCTTATCAGTGCTTGTCGTTTTGTGTTCTCTAATGGGATGATTCCACATCTTAATGGTGGAGGGTGCATGAACCAATTGCCTAGGGCCTGTTCTTTAGAAGGCCTTTTGGAAATGTTGCAGATCCTTTTCCCTGAAGATCGGGATACTGTTGATCGATACAGTCGCGTCTCAGTTCAAGAGTCCAATAGATTACCTGGAGACGTGATTGACAATGAGAGTTTCGTGTCGCATGGCTATGGTTATGCTATGTTGCGCAGCGAGAACGGCTCATGGGACAGGGGCATGGAAACACTGTTATCCTCGAAGCATCTGCTAAGTGATCCTGGCGATCATGTATCTGCCGACTCTATGGGTATTGTGATCTACGGTCTTGGAGCCATATTAACTCCCAGGTATGGATATAGTTGGATCTCTAACGCCCCGCCCTTCGTCAACTCAGTAATGGTAGACGGAGACATCTGGAATAACGTGTACTACGGATCATTCTGGCACTTTGACGGCCGCAATGAATTGCCTTCTGCAGTTGCCCATACCGGCGATGGCGCCGATTGTAGTGAACTGCCTTTTCAGAGAAGTCGCTGGAATATTCAGTTTCCTGAATACCTCTTTGACGCCTACTTCATTGATGCCAACGACGGGCAGATTCACCAGTACGATTGGTGCTTTATTAATATGGGAGATCTAAGGATAGTTGAGCCGACCGACCTGCCCTGGGAGGTCTGCACCTTTTTGGGTGACCACTGGCCAACCAATCGGGGGGCGGGAAGTCGAACTATCGCTTCCAATGGCATAGGCCGCATTGTTGCTGACTGGATAATAAGTAACAAGCCATGGGATTGGGAGACCCACGTTGACGAAACTTTGCTCAGAAATCCGCCTCAACACAACGGTCGATTGAGACTCATTATGGCCGAAGATGGTCCATCCGATCTTATTAAAGCGGAGATCGGTTGGTACAGTCATGCGAATGGTGAACAAACACTCGCCAACTCCCAGGACATCCTGGCCGTTCGCAAGAACGCTGTCTCGTATGCCTTTGTCGACACCTTTGAACCGATCGCTGATGATGAACAAGCTTATGTCACGAACGTGACCATTAACGAAAGCGGAAATCATCTGCAGCAGTTGGTCAAAGTCACCACGACAGAAGGAGAAGACTGGGTATATCTCTCGGGCCAATGGGGTGCTCGGCCAGATGGGGACTGGCCTGTCGCCGGCATTGTCACCGATGCGGACATCTTGGCCTGGAGAGTCGTGGACAACACTGTGACCAGATTCTATCT
Source organism: Sedimentisphaerales bacterium (assembly GCA_016936275.1). Taxonomy (GTDB): domain Bacteria; phylum Planctomycetota; class Phycisphaerae; order Sedimentisphaerales; family Anaerobacaceae; genus JAFGPJ01. The sequence goes on along the minus strand of JAFGPJ010000426.1, from coordinate 1,190 downwards.
GGCGGGCGGCTCCTACGCCGAGACGCCTCAAGGCTCTTGGAATTTCGGCTCTTTCGGAAACCATTACGTCGCAGACAACAATGGCGGATAACATAATTGAGTGCAAGGTCGGCTGGGATAACTAGCCAGCGGCACAGAAGACATCTGGTAGATTCTTGAAGGCCAGGACTATCCGAGACTTTGGTGGGAAGCCAGCAATTGATTATTTTTCTGAGTGCTCGGTGTTCTCTGTTGCTATAATAATCGGTGTTTATTCGTGTTTTTTGGTGGTTTCAAAGTGATTGATTAGAAGTAAACGCAGATGAACTGCTACATGGGAGTGGAATCTCGGCGACGAGATTTATCAGATCAGGCTTTATTATCCTCAAATCGATCCATTGGAATTTTTATTCAAACAAACGATACTGATTAATAGTATTAAAAAAAGAGACTTTTGTTAAGTAAATCAAGGAGTATCAAATGAACTTTAGAAAATACTCAATTGTTTCAGGATGGCTGCCGCTTGTTGTTGCTTTTGTCGCAATTGCGGTAGGCGGCACCATCGTTCAGTCGAATAAAGCAGGAAGAAATGCGAAAAGTCCGCCCAAAACAATGCTGATCGACGATTTTTCCTCGGAGGACTCAAAAAAGAGCTTCAGCACCTATTGGGAATTTATAAGCGACCGGGTCATGGGCGGCGTCTCGTCCGGAAAAATTGAGTTCGTCAGCGAAGATGAGCGTTCGTGTCTGCACTTGACCGGGACGGTCTCTTTGGCGAATAACGGCGGCTTCATTCAGGCCAGAACAAATTTAAATCCCCAAGGCAGGAGTTTCGACGCCCGCTGGTTTACCGGCATTAAGCTGCTCGTCAAGGGCAATTCCCAGCAGTATGCAGTTCAACTGCGAACGGCCGATACAAGGCTGGCCCAGCAGTTCTACCAGGCGGTTTTTACGACAAACGGACAGTGGCAGGAAATCAAGATTCCGTTTACACTATTCAAGCCGTATTCTTTGCCAGGTCCGCTCAATACCAGGACGCTAAAAAGCATTGCTATCGTGGCAATCGGCAGAGACCCTGCACCAGGAGCGGTACAGGGAGAATTCGAGGCGGATATTTTTGTGGACGAGATTGCTTTCTATGAGGGCCAGACCATGTACAATAAACTAACCCCCGAAGAAGAACGAGTGATTATCAACAAGGGAACCGAGCC
>JAFGPJ010000425.1 GCA_016936275.1 Sedimentisphaerales bacterium | reverse complement strand
GTCAGCTTCGACAGGCCAGAGGTCTATGTTACCCGGACAATCTTCCGGATGTGAGCCGTCGCTGTAATTGACCCTGTCGATGCGGATATATTGACACACGCCCTCATTGTCCACGTCACCGGGCATGCTTAACTCAAGGCTTTCGCCGGCATTGTTCAGATTACCATCATAGGGGCCATAAATGATGCCGGCCGGCACGTTAGGATAACGCCATGAAAACGCCGCCGGATGTTTGACGACTAAAATCACGCCGTCGGCGGGAATTGTTACCGGAGAATTTACAGGAAAGATAAATTCGATACCGTCAGTGAACTTCCACGGCTCGGTTTTGTCGTCGCGGTATAATTTGACCGGCCCGGCGCTGATATTCTTAAGCTCGATATATTCGTATTGGTCATTGGTATATGAGCCGCCATCGGGCCAGTCGGGATTGTACATTATCTCGCTGATAACAATTGGGCCGACTTTCGGATACGAATTGGCCGAGCCCGGCGTGTTTTCTTCCATTGCTACGAAGTTGTAATTGCCGGTGCCGGATTTGTAGTACCGCCCGAAAGATACGCCCGTTTCAGAAGCACCGAAATCCTCCACGTTGCGATAGCCGGTCAAGACGCCATCTTGTGCTGAGCTTAAATATAAGCGTTCGCCATTTTCGCTGAGAGCGAACGGTTCGATGGCGCCCGGATCGTTTGCGTTGCCGAAGTTCAGGTCTTCGTATAACACGAGGTATCCATTCGGGCTGATTGTTGTGCCATCAGCAATTTCGTATTTGAAAAGGTTATCGTTGCCGTCGCTGATAAACCAGCCGCCAATGTCAATTGTTGTGCCGGTCGTATTGTATAATTCGATCCAGTCCGAAGCCTCGGCGTGCGAGTGGGCCAGGACTTCGTTGATTACGATAGCGCCGGGATTGGGAACAATGCCGCTGTCATCGTAACCGGGCGAGCCGCCGGCATAAGCACTCGGACGCCATGAGTCTTTTTCGTCCCAACTGCTCAAATCCGAACTCGCCGGATCGATGATGGTGAGCGAGAAATCTTCACCGTCGGTAAGAGAATACCAGCCGTCTTTGTAGCCGAAATCCAGAATGGTCCGGCCGATGGCGTCCACAAGTTCGATTCTTTCGCCGGCGTTGTTCAGCCTGCCTGAGTATTGGCCGGCGATTTTGATATTTGTGCCGTATCGGGCTTTGAAGATGTTTTGGTCGCCGACCACTACGATATGCTCATCAGCAGCAAGCTCGATGTTCGGGAAGGTGAAATCTATGCCGTTCGTGAAGCTGACCAGGTTGAGGTTTATTGTTTCGGCTCCAATGTTCACCAGTTCGATGAATTCTTCGTTGGGTTCAATTGGATTATACATTATCTCTGTGATGCGGAGATTCTCCGCTACGTGTCCTTCGGCGTAAACCGCTTCGTTCAGTGCGCTCCACGTATCGTCGCTCAATACTCTTGCCTTGACCTGGACGCTGTGAGGCAAATTAATCGGACCTGTATATTCAACCGCAGTTGGCGAGACTCCCTCAACTCCGGAGGAACCGCCTTTGTCGGCTATTAACTCAGCGGAGATTAGAAAATCGGTGCTTGTGGCGGATGCATTCAAACCGTGGATAGCCAATAAGTTGGCGCCCTGATGCAGATTTTCAAGAAAAGTGGAGGCGTCAATGCTCTCGAACATGACAGCAGCGGAATCGGAATGGCTTGCGCTGGCCCGCGAGTTCCATTCCGGCGTGCCGTCGAAATTTCGTCGTGCCACCTCATTGCCATTAAGGTAAGCAATAAAAGCATCATCGTATTTGATTTTTAAAGTCATAAAGTTAAATTCGTCTGGGCTGCCATTTAAGACAAATACAATACGGATGTAACACGTGGTATTCCCGGCATACATCTGTTCTTCGAGATCGAGACTAAAAAGTTGATCGTAGCCCGAGCTTCTTTCATAGCCAATTCCACCGGGTGAGCCGACCGATTGCATCCAGGCCGCGTCGTTGAAACCTACGTTGCTCCTCCAGTTGTCATCTATCTCAGAAGATGGCACGAGAACTCTTTTATGGGCACTTTCAGCGACTAATGTTGTCGTAGTGCTGCTTCCGGCAGATTGTTTGGCAAATCGCGGATCAGTACCGTCAAGGGTATACCATATCGCGCCCTCTGCGGCGGTCATCAAGAGCGCATCGTTTTGCGAGATCGGCCCACCATGCTGATACGAACCGTTTACACGAAAGACCGGTGCATCAATCCTTGGATACCAGCCACGCGATTTGAACTGGTCAAGGACAATGGCTGTGCGTTGTTGAAAATATACATCGAGCAGCCAGTCACGTTCGAGGAGCCAATGAGGATCTCGCATATAACGTATATGTGCAAATCTATCTATCTGGTTGTCGCCCCAGCGTGCGGATTCGCCAACAACGGCCCGGTCAACATCGTCCAGCCTGATTTGGTACAAAGCCGCCGCACCTTCTGGAGTAAGAGCGCCATTATTGAAAAAATGCCGATGGACGTGGTCGGCAAACAAAAGACGATACTCAGCATTTTGCATAAGTCTGTTATGAAGGCGTGTCGGCCCGCCGGCATTATCCCTGCCTGTGGAGTTTTCGTAAAGATCTTCCATAAGATGCTCACCGTCCCAGTGATGAAACCTCCAAAGGCCATTGGGGTCGGCAGAATTTCTGGTAGCATAATAGTTCTTATGACCCCAGTCCCAGTCTCCGACGTAGTAATGGGGAATTAAATAATTCATGAAATTGTCCACGTCAAGGTACTGCTGAATGAGCTGATACTGCTGGTCAGATGCCAAACCGGATTCGGCGATATTGAGCATTTGATTAAATGTGGTATTTGAGCCATTAACAATCGTGTTACGGCTATGCTTAATGCAGTCATAGTCGTCAGCATCGCCCCCGAAGTATGAAGCAGCGAAGCGGTGGTCCGGCCGTTCGTGGAGGTTGTATAGTCCCCAGTAAAGACCATTAAGATATAAATGTATATGCCTACCGTGATGACTATAACCGCCCAGAGCGTTCTGGATGTCTGCTACATACTGGTCTCTGGTATATTGAGCAACATCCGGCTGGTAGATCGACCTTCCCTGTATCCAGGGTCGAGTACCGTGGTCGGTAGTACCTCCACCATACGGCCAGGTATTTCCCAGGCGGGCATCCAGAACAAGTGTATCGAAGCTCTCAACCGAAGTATCCTGAAAGATTCGGTGATTAAGCTTTGTCGGTCCGCCGGTAGGAGTTCCATCATCCGTCTCGGTTTTGAATCTTGGTCGCATGGAGAGCTTATCAGCTTTCCATCTATCAAGGCTGGTGCCGAAGTTACTGATACCTCCCTGCATCGATATGGCGCAATTTATTTGAAAATTATCTCCAGTGTTGGGATCAATATACTCCATCGAAACCACACGTTCGGTACCATCCTGAGATTCATTGACATAAATACCTTTATCACCAAACCAGTCATCTCTGTTCATCACCAGAGATAATGTCGGTATCGATTTTAAGTCGTCTTTTATTGTGCTGCTGTAAGCATCTACAACAACGGGATCCATCTGGTAATCAGGGCCGGCGTGTCCCCAGCCGCCGGTTGGGAAACCCGGCGGGTATTTCGGCTGGGCAATTACATCATCGAGAAAAATATAAGTATGAGTGTCTGTATTACTGGGCGCCCAGCCGGGTTTGACAGCTACTGCTCGTAAACAGGTGGTTTTATTGATAGTGACAGGAGCAGTATAAATCATGCCGCCCGATGCTCGGCCTGAAACATCATACGGATTCGAACCATCGAGTGTGTAGTATATAACAGCACCTTCTGTCTCGGTGGCGATTGTGACGGAAAAAGGTTCTTCATAAAAACCGCGATTATGGCTGAACTTTGTGTCGGCCACCTCGCCTATGTAACCACCTTCATTTCGAGCAGCGGGGCTTGGGCCGGTAAAAAAACGCCAATCTTCGCCGGCATCAGGATACCGACCATAGGAAATGTCTGCCGTCTGTCCGGAATAAATTACGCTGTCAATTAGAGTTAGCCCGTCTTTGTCAAACAGGCCGATTTCTTCACCATTGGCATCAAGCTTAAAACTCGCATGCAGGCCGGCATCTCCGATGTCATTGTCAGCCCAAATCAGTAAATATTGTCCCTGTGTAATTACAGTCAAAGCCGGATTATTATTGGGAATTTGCCATTTGGTTGGGAAAGACAAGTCGTCCGTCAAATACATGCCGCCTACATTGACAGGACTGGAACCAAAATTGTGGATTTCGATCCAGTCGTCGTATTGACCCTGCGGATCCCGAATAGAATCACTGTTTGAGGCCATGAACTCGTTAATTACCAGAGAAGCGGAGCCCTGGGCCTTCACGGGGCCGATTGAAAATATTGCTAATATCAGCACAAATAACGTGATTCGGGCATATCCGGGCATTGTCGAAACCTTCCTCAATAGCAGTCTGAAATACTTCAACTACGGTTTAATGTTCGTCATCTATGAACTCTACTGAAATTATAACAAATAAGAGGCAACCAAGTCAATGATCCGCTTGCAAAGTATATAATGCGTCAGGCATTAAGTGCCGGACGGATGTCACATAATAATGAACGTAAATTCGGAGCCTCTTAGGTATTTTGTCTGAGAAAATTCATAGCTGTACAGGTCTATTTAGGCGCATATCTCCTGCGATACTCCAATGGGCTAATGCCTTTTTGCTGCTTGAAATAGCGCGAGATATTGTTGGTGTATGGAAATCCTAACGACCATGCGATCTGGGAAATTGACAAATTAGTTTCTACAAGCATTTTGGTCATTTGATTAACACGAGCATATTTTATCTCTTCGAGCACCGAGTGCCCGAGTATTTTCCGAAAGCGCTGCTCTAATGTCCGGCGGGAAAGACCGGCGGCTTCCGCAACATTACCAACCTGAATTACCTCGTTGGTATGATTACGAATAAAGTGGACTGCCATAGCGACCTGCTTGTCTTCTATTGCCATAATATCCGTTGACTGCCTGGTTGCAACATGCAAAGGCGAGACAAGCACTTCTTTTTCATTCTCCGTTACTTTTTGCCCGTCCATCAGTTTACCGAGAACCTGGGCTGCGTCATATCCTGCTCTTTGAGTACTAAGAGCTATGCTCGATAATTGAGGGTAGGACAGCCCACAGATTAATTCGTCATTATCCACGCCCAGAATTGTCACCTCACTTGGCACATTAATCTCTGCAATCTTACAAGCCGCTAAAACATCCTGGCTACGGTCGTCATTACCGGCCATAATAGCTATAGGTTTAGGTAATGATACCAGCCATTTGGCAATGATAACCTGTTCCTTGTCAGGAGTACGCAAGCGCTTCGTCTTGGGCTGCTTGTACATGTAAGTCTTTAAATTAAAGCCGGATTCCGTAACTATCCTTATGAAATTCTCCCCCCTTTGTTGAGACCAGATCATATCGTCATAACCACAATATGCAAACCTCCTGAATCCGAGTTCCAGGAAATATTCAACAGCAGTCCGGGCAATCGCAGTCTGATCGGTTACTACACAATATGCGTTCTGAGTCGGCTTGTCCAAACCACGAATCACGGCAGGACGCCCTAAGTTGACTATCGCCTTTATTAGATTAACATCCCATGTGTAGCCGATTATGCCATCCGCCTCCAACTCTTTAATCCACTCGTATGAGTGCTTTATGCCCTTTTTATGTATTTCCGGCTCCATATAAAAGAGCCATGGCCCATGAAGATTAGAGTACTGGACAATGCCGTGAAGCAGTCCCCGACCAAAAGCTCTTGATTTCTCAATCAGTAAAATTACTTTCGGAACTTTTGACATAAATTATTCCTACAATATCCTTTGAAAACCTGCAAGGAAAATGCGCAAAATGATGGTGTTTTTGCGCAATATTATGGTTTTTCGAGGTCTTAAGTGTTTATAATAATATTATAATTACACTACTCTTAATGTTTTTTGTAGTGAGGTGAAATCAAATACGTTTTCAGGAGGAAAAATCTAAGAGAGTTTTAAACTATCCTGTTATTTTCTATATTGTTAGTTCCACCTGGAACATTCGGGATTTACCGGTAAGAAACGGATTAGAATTTCAGCTTAATATAGATGTCCTTATTAGCGTTCCTGATGATATAAAATTCGGCACCATCACATTAAGGAAAGAAGTTCGGATAGTTCATTTATGTGTAAAAGAAAAGGATTCACTTTAATAGAATTGCTCGTTGTAATTGCAATTATCGCCTTGTTAATGGCGATATTGATGCCGTCGCTCAATCGGGTCAAGAAGCAGGCAAAATCGGTGTCCTGCCAGGGCCAGCTCAAACAATGGGCACTCATCTTCGCGATTTACACTAACGATAACGACGGCTACTTTCACACCAGAGAATTCGGGACTGGTTATGAAAATATGTGGCCGCAATTCTATCTGCCGTACTACAAAGACCACATGATGCGATGCTGCCCTGCAGCACGGAATCCGAATGTTGATTTTGGACCATATGGCACATGGGGCCAGGCGCTTGGAATGGCCCAAGATTCGGACTGGGGCTGGGGAGGTTCCTGGGTTCCCAAAGAAGGCTTTTTCGGCAGCTATGCAATGAACCGCTATATGCTTAATAAAACCGAACCGGAATACTGGCGGAAAATAGGTGTTAAGAATGCCGACCAGATTCCGGTATTTCTGGATTGTATGTATGTAGCGATTAATCCTTTGCCTACAGATGCGCCTCCTGAGTACAACGGCGACCGTTCTAACCAAATGCAGTTCTCGTGTATTGACCGGCACATGGCTTCCATTAACGGCCTTTTCCTGGATTGGTCCGCCCCTAAAATCGACCTTAAGAAATTGTGGACCCTCAGATGGAGCCGAACATTCGATTATAGCGGTCCCTGGACTACAGCCGGCAATGTACGGCCCGAAGACTGGCCGGAGTGGATGAAAAGCTTCAATGATTATTAAAGCAAATGGAAAAAAGTGGAAGACAGAAAACAGGGCAGGAAAATTAGTGAAGGATAATTTTTTGTTTCCACCAAGGCGCAGGGCAGAAAACCTGCTAAAAATACTTTTTAAGAAAAATGTGGCTTTAGTAACGTTAAATGGCATTTTATTGGTGCTGTACTGGCATTAGCCTTGACGAAGGGAGTGTAATTTGATATAAATATTTTTATCAACAACGATGTTTTTAACCATTGAATCGAAGAAATTTCAATAACTTAGCTCATTCTCTCGCTTTACAATAAGCAGATCATATCAGGTATTGAAGCGAGGAGGAAGAAAGGAGGTGGTATCAAGTCATAAGTGATTATCCCGGAAGGGAATAATATGTAGCGAGAGGTATAAATCACCTTATGCCATCTTGCTGTTTCAAATTATTCGAGATGGATACATATAATATTAACAATCCTGTATTCATCAACAATAATTATGTGCTTTGGCGTATGACTAAAAGCACAGTATTTAAAACTTTAATGAAGGAGGCGTATCATGCGTAAGAAATTGATTCTTTTAATTTCTGTATTGGTGCTGTCCCTGGCCTGCACGAGTCAAGCCGTTGTTATCGGCGACTTCGAAGACGGCCTCGACGGATGGGCACCATCGGGGGGCAACATACTGACACAAAGCACAATAGGTGCAACCACAGGCACCGGGTCTTTACTTATCGAAGGCGCAGGCAGCTGGCAAATGCTTGCTGTACTGGACATAAAGGCCCTTAGATCCGTTATTGCAGTTGAAGGAGCAGCGGTCTCAGCCGATGTAACCGCATTTGCTGAGGATATGCAAACGGACTGGATGAATATGGAGATGATCATTAACGGCCAGAACAACGACGATAATGGCGCAAATAATAACATTGGCTGGCAATCGCTCGGTGGACTTGACATAGTTCTCGACGGAGCCAGTCAGACACTCACCTGGGAAATTCCTGCTGACCTATCAGCGAAGATTGCCGGAGTTGATGACAATATCGCGTGGTTTGAGCTGTTTATTGTTACAAATAACGGAGCTGAAAACACTAAAATTTACATCGACAACATACAATTGATAGGCGCCGAGCCTGAACCGGAGCCGACTGGCCCGAAAATTGCCTGGGTTTCCTACCACGCTGCCGACGATGAGCCCCATGCTAATGCTGCCGCTGTAGGCTTCACAATGGCGCCGGATATCGGGTATAC
>JAFGPJ010000424.1 GCA_016936275.1 Sedimentisphaerales bacterium | reverse complement strand
GATAAATATATAAAGCAACTTCTCGATGAGAATAAGGCCTATTATTGTTTCGAGACTCCCGAAGAGCTGGATGCCATGCGAAAAGAGGCGGAAGGCCGGAAGGGGAACCTTGATTATGTCCGGCCTGAGATATTTCCAGACGAAAATGACGTTAAAAAGGCAACAGAACAAGGCAAACCGATTACGGTTCGTTTTGCTGTGCCGCAGACCGAGCAGATCGTGGTGCAGGATATGGTCCGTGGCGAGATTAGCTTTGCCGCCGGTGAGATAGGCGATTTTATCATCTTAAAAAGCGACGGTTTTCCCACGTACAATTTCGCCTGCGTGGTCGATGACTACCTGATGAAAATTACGCACATCATTCGCGGCCAGGAACATCTCAACAATACGCCGGGCCAGCAGGTTTTATGGCAAACTCTATTTCCGGATATTCCTCTTCCGAAGTACGCCCACATGTCCGTGACGATAAGTGATACCGGCGGCAAATTATCCAAGCGCGAGCGGCCAACAGCTCTTCGTAAGGCAATTAAGGCCCCTCAGGAAATTGACCTTGAAGCACTCGCCGCTGCGGGGGATATCGGCCGGGACGAGCTCGATTCTTTTATTAGCGGCAAAACCACGCCGGACATGCCCAACATCGATGCGATGGCAAAACATCTCGATGTAGCCCTGCCGGAGATAAATATCGTCGATTTCTTCAAAAACGGCTACCTGCCCGAAACGATGGTGAATTTCCTGGCCCTTCTTGGCTGGAATCCCGGCGATAATCGGGAGATTATGCCGGTCGAGGAGCTTACAAAAGCCTTCGACCTTTCGCGTCTGAGCAAATCGAACAGCCTGTTCGACCGGCAGAAACTGCTCGCCTTTAATACCGAGCATATAAAGATGATTTCGGCGGAAAAGCTCCTCCTGCATTTCAAGAGCTACTTAAAAGCTATAGTGTCTCCGATAGCATCCGCCGACGATGAGCTACTTTCGATTATTATAAAGCTGTGCGAAGGAGCGAGGACTCTGGCTCAGATCGAGCAAAAGAGCGAATTTTTGTTCGTGGACAACGACAAGATTAAATTCGACGACAAAGCAGTCAAGAAGGTCCTGCTCAAAAGCGATGGCCTGGCGATTTTGGCCATTGTCCGGGAGAAGCTTGCCGCGATGAATGAGCTGACGGAGCAGGGCATTGAAGATATGCTGCGCGGTCTGGCCGAGGAAAAACAGGTCGGCCTGGGAAAAATCGCCCAGCCGCTCCGTGTGGCCATCTGCGGCACCACTATCAGCCTGCCCATCTTCGACTCGGTCCGGCTGCTGGGCAAGGAAAATACGCTTAAAAGAATAGACAACACGTTAAAGAAATTCCAGACACAAACATAGCGAGCATAGATATGTCATTATTGGTAACAGGTTCGATAGGGATTGATACGATCAAGACGCCTTACAGTGTTCGCGAGAACTGTCTCGGCGGTTCGGCTGTTTATTTCAGTATGACAGCAAGCTTTTTCTCGCCGGTCAGATTTGTAGGAGTAATCGGTTCGGATTGCCCGTTCGATTTGGCTGAGGTTTTCGCCGGTAGAGACGTGGACCTGAGGGGTTTGGAAATCAGAGAGCAAAGCAAAACATTTCGGTGGGCAGGCACTTATCACGAAGATATGGATGACAGAACGACCGATCATGTCGAGTTGAATGTTCTGGCCGAGGCGCCGCCGAAGGTGCCTGATGAATTCAAGGGCAGCGAATTCGTATTTCTGGCAAACACGGCCCCCATACTTCAGCAACAATTGCTTGAGCAAATCGACGAGCCGGTTTTCGTTGCTGTTGATACGATGAACTTGTGGATTCAGCAATATCTGGATGATTTAACGGCCCTGCTGGAAAAAATCGACTGTTTGGTAATCAACGAGGACGAAGCAAGGATTTTGGCGGACCAGCAAAATCTGGTAAAGGCAGTACGGAAAATATTAGACATGGGCCCCAGCGTTGTGATTGCCAAAAAAGGCGAGTCCGGCTCTATAATGTGCAATACTGATGGCGACATCTTTATCCTGCCGGCATTCCCTGCTGAAGACGTCAAAGATCCGACCGGCGCCGGCGACAGTTTCGCAGGCGGCCTCATGGGCTATCTGGCGCAAACCGGCAGAACCGATTTCGAGACATTGAAAACCGCCGTCGCATACGGCACGGTACTCGCCTCTTTTACTATTGCTGATTTCTCGCTGGATGGGCTGACTTCCATAAATAGAGATGATATTGATAGCCGGTTCGAGACACTTAAAAAAATGACAAGCTTCTAAATCCCAATTTATAGTAGCAGAAAAGCAAAAACATTGCATTACCTGCATAAACATGGTAAATTATTATGTAGAACGATTCTTTAGGAATAAATAAAATAGGGGAATATAGTGTGAAGCCAATTGTTTTCTCGCAACATGCTTTGGATCAGCTTCAGGATCGCGGAGCATTGCAAGAAGAAGTAAAGTTGGCAATACAGAATGGAGAGGAGCTCCCGGCCAAAAAAGGACGAAAGGCATTTAGGAAAAATTTCCATTTTGGCTCTAACTGGAAAGATAAGCGCTATGAAGTGAAACAGGTAATGCCTATTGTAGTAGAGGAAGATGAAGAAATAGTAGTTGTTACGGTGTACGTTTTTTATTTTGGAGCGTAATTTATGAAGATTAAATATGACCCTAAAGTTGACGCAGCATATATCTCTTTTAAGAAAAAACCTGTTGAAGTAACAACAATGCGAATAACCGAAGACATTGCTGTAGATTTCGGCCCTTCAGAAGAAATAGTTGGCATCGAAATTTTAGATGCATCCAAACATCTGGAACTCAGTCCTAAAAATCCCAGAATTGAGCTTGAAAACCTGATATGCAATTAAGAACGATGGGAAAAAGACGACTATACCCCAATCATCGACGTCGCCCGCAACGAAGGAACGATTGTAACGTTAAATTAACCACAAAATTACTTGTCTTCTTTTCTCTTTCAATAATATAATCTTTCTTAAAGGCCGGAGAATAGGATTTTTGTCTTGTAAAGGAAATTAATATTTTGATCTCAGAATTGATAATAGGAATTGTAGATGCCAAACGTACTTGAACGATATTTTGAAGAAGCCTCTCGACGCATTCCAACGCAACCGGTTCTTGCTGATCAAGATTTACCTAAACCTGAATATCCGGAGCATGAGGGCTTCGACCCAACCGAGCTTGCTCGTGATAACGACAATCTGATTCCGGTAGAGGAAAGATGGGAGCTTGATGTTGTAGCATGGAGACTTTTGGGTAGAGCGTTACCGTACGAATCATTTCCAATTAGCAGTGACGACCGAAAGTTACTTGATGGTGGAATTCGAGAAACTGGCTTTGATATCTATGCCTTCTACAAGTCACGTCGGTATATTGATATTTACCCATATCCAGGGAAATGGGGTATATTTTATCTTGATCATGGTGTAACGCGGCTCAAAGAACTGATTGATGAAACCTATCCAGGACAAAGATCACTAAAGCTAGCCTATCAATTCTTGCGAGAACACGAACGATTTCACTTTAAATTTGACCTTTATTCGCTTTCAGCCGAAGCAAAGATGGGTTGTTCACTGTATGATCCTCTGAAACGTGCTTTTCGCAACCATCGAATTTACCAAGCGGAAGAAGCACTATCAAACTATTGTGCATGAGAATGGGCACGGCAAAAAAATATTGGTTTAGGTGAATTTGCATACGATTTTATGAAGCTTCAACCTGGTGCATATGCAAGGTTCGATGAAGGAAAAATAGAACTTGAAGGAGAGCTTGCAGCGAATCTTTTAGATTTAAATCTTTCGCAAACAGCACGACGAGAAGATCAAGCATTATGGGTTGGAATTGTTCCTGAAGAACTTCTTCGCAAAACATTGTGTCCAGAGTATTTTGTAAGACCTTCCGATCTAACTATCTGGATAAGCCCTTCATGGAAATTACCCACGGTTAGCAATGTAATTGAATCTGAGGAATTTAAAAAACTTATCGACCCCTCTTGGATGAAAGGCTGGAAAAATACGAAAGAAAAGCTTATTAAGAATTCAGCAATACCAGGCATTAGATTTAAAAGATGGGATAAAAAGCCAGGACATTGGTCAGTACGTATCAATGACAACTTTCGATCTCATTTACGTCCCGTCTCACAATCTCCTGGAACATGGGAGGCAGTAGAACTTGGAACGCATGGGGATATGGGGCACGGATAATTCTTGCGGATTGAAATATCGGTCAATAATGTACTTATTTTCTACTACTAAAAGTGTATCAGTCAATAAAAATTTGTTAGCGAAATCTGTTTAATCAGCGTCAAAAAATTATGTGGTCATCGCATTCACGTCTGCTCAAAATTTGTGAAGTCCAACTATGCTAAAGCTTCGTCGGACAGATATGTAGTTACAAAACAACTACTCATAGACGACTTCGCCGTTTTTGGCGAAATCGGCGATAATCGACTCGCGGCTTTGCCATTCCTCAGGAGTAAAAGCCGTCGCCTCTATCGGCTCAAAAATATCGTAAATTGCTTCTGAGAGTATGTCGATTCTTTCCCAATAACTTTTATTTTCAAAATCTCGCGAAATAACTATTATATCTATATCGCTGTCCTGACGGTGCTGTCCCGTGGCATAAGAGCCAAAAAGTATGATTTTATCCGCTTTTATTCCCTTAGATTCAAGGGTGTTCCTAAAAGCTGAGATTATTTCTAAAACATCTTTTTTATCCATTCGAGGACCTTTTTGCTTTCTTCAAGTATGTTTTTTGTAACGTCTTTTGTGTATTGCTCCTGTAGCTTTTCTATATCCTCCGGATAACGTGTAACAACACTGGCTTCATTGAGCTTCACGATAAATTTTCCCACTGTCTCAGCCGGTCTGATATTGATTTTCTTCAGCAGATAAACAAGATTGTGCGTCTTCGGCGGTGTTTCTTTCAGGCGCTGTTGATAAAGGCCTTTTATCGCTTTTTCCACGGATAGATGGCACATAAAAACGGCGTAGAAGAATTTCCCGCCGGTGAACATATATTCCGCCGTGTCGATGTCATAATCGGCCTGTTTTAACCATTCTCGGGACCTTTTATCCATAGAATCTCCCGGATACAATCTTTATATCCTTTGGAGAAAGAATATACCATTGAAAGTTTCCCTGTCAATAAATAACTGCCGAAACAAGAATTACTGACTATAATTATTACGCTGATTCTGTTGTATTTTTTCCGTGAAATCGGCGTGATCAGAGATTACAATAAGGCAAGTTGGCGGGGCAAGCCATGCCCTGGGATTATAATAACCAGCCGTGAAATTACGGACTAAATATTCAAATCTCTGCGGTCTCGGCGTTCTCCGCGGTGAAAATTAGGGTGAGTTATGCGTGTTTTTATTGCAATAGATATTGATGAGCAAATAAGAAAAGCCCTGGCCGACTCGCAGCAAGAGCTGCAGGACAAAGCTGACATTAAAAGAAGCGACGCCAAGTGGGTGGATCCCGAGAATATACATCTGACGCTGAAGTTCCTCGGCGAAGTAAGAGATAACCAGATCATGGATATCTGCAACATAACCGGTGATGTTGCAGGCCGGCATAAACGTTTTGAGCTGGATGTCGAATCGGTCGGTCATTTCGGCGGCAAAAGCGCCAGAGTTTTATGGGTCGGCATGGGACAGTATTGCGAAAAGCTGCTACAATTACAGCAGGACCTCGAGCAGCAACTGGATTTGGCCGGCTGGCCTAAAGAAGCAAGGAAGTTCTCGGGGCATTTGACCCTGTGCAGGATAAGGAACGCAAGAGCGGGTGTAAAATTAGCTCAATTGGCGCAAGAATACAAGGATTTCAAGCTCGGAACTATGCCGGCCGATTCGGTCTCGGTTTACCAGAGCCAGTTGACGCCCCAAGGCCCGATTTACACTGTTTTAGGAAGATACGAGTTACAGCAATAAAAAATGTAAAACTTGAAGCGGGTATAGGATAAGGAGAAAAGCAAAAATGGCAAAGACAAAAAAAGTTCATACAGATTCAACAATAACCGGCAGAGATGAAGCAGTGCAGCGCGTAATAGCCCAAATTGAAAAGCAGTACGGCCAGGGCGCAATCATGCAGATGGACGAGCAGAACTACGCCAGGATCGAGGGCATCGAGACGGGTTCGTTATCGCTGGATATCGCACTTGGCGGCAAGGGCATCCCTCGCGGCAGAGTGACCGAGCTATTCGGGCCGGAATCGTCAGGCAAGACAACTCTCGCACTCCACATCATCGCCAACGCCCAGCGTAAGGGCGGCGTGGCTGCTTTTATCGACGCCGAGCACGCGCTGGACACGACTTGGGCGAAACGGCTGGGCGTTGATGTGAGCGGCCTGTTAGTCAGCCAGCCGGATACCGGCGAGCAGGCCCTTGATATTGTCGAGATGCTGGTCAGCTCCAATTCGGTGGATGTCATTGTCGTCGATTCTGTCGCTGCACTGACACCGAAGGCGGAAATCGAAGGCGAGATGGGCGACAGTCACATGGGATTGCAGGCAAGACTAATGAGCCAGGCAATGCGGAAGCTCACCAGTATTATTAATAAGAGTAAAACCGCCCTTGTATTCATAAACCAAATTCGAATGAAAATCGGCGTGATGTTCGGCAACCCGGAAACAACAACAGGCGGTAAGGCCCTGAAATTTTACAGCTCGGTACGAATCGACTTAAGACGAATAACAACCCTCAAGGACACCACCGGCGCTATCGGCTCCAGAGTCAGGGCAAGGGTGGTGAAGAATAAAATCGCGCCGCCTTTCCGAGACACCGAGTTCGATATTATGTTCGACAGCGGAATCAGCTACGAAGGCGATTTGCTCGATTTGGCCGTCAACTGCCAGGTCGTAGATAAGAGCGGCGCCTGGCTGAACTACGGCAATATCCGGCTCGGCCAGGGCAGAGAAAACGCCAAGAAATATCTCGCTGAAAACAAAGACCTGTCCGAAGAGATAAAAGGCAAAATTATGACCGCCAAAGGCCTTGTATAATTCGTGACATTTATTATGTAAAATGCTGAGTAAGGTTCGAAAGACCGACTACGAGATAACAGATGAAGACAGCAAAGCAAATCAGACATGAGTTCGTCGATTTCTTCAAGGGCAAAGGCCACGAAATCGTACCCAGCTCGCCCATTGTGCCTATCGGTGACGAGACCCTCCTTTTCGCCAATGCGGGGATGAACCAGTTCAAGGATATTTTCCTCGGATTGGCGCCGGCACGATACCCGCGGGTGGCCAACAGCCAGAAATGCCTGCGCGTAAGCGGCAAACATAACGACCTCGAGGAAGTGGGCAAGGACACCTACCACCACACGTTCTTCGAGATGTTAGGCAACTGGTCGTTCGACGATTACTTCAAAGCCGAGTCAATCGAGTGGGCCTGGGAGCTTCTCACAAGGGTTTGGGGTATTGAGCCGGACCGTTTATGGGCGACAGTTTTTGCCGGCGACCAGGCCGATGGCCTGCCGAAAGACGAGGAAGCGGCAAATCTGTGGCCTAAAGTGACATCGATGCCAGCCGAAAAAGTCCTGGCGTGCGGCAAGAAAGATAATTTCTGGGAAATGGGCGAGATCGGCCCCTGCGGGCCATGCAGCGAAATACACATCGACCTCGGCCCGGACCGTTGCGACATGAAAAACGTGCCGGGCCACGAGTGCCGGGTAAACGGCGGCTGCGCCCGATACATCGAGCTGTGGAATCTGGTTTTCATACAATTCAATCGCCAGCACAGCGGCAAACTCGTGACGCTTCCAGCAAAATACGTAGATACCGGCGCGGGCCTGGAAAGAGTCGTCGCTGTGATTCAGAACAAGTCAAGCAACTACGACACCGATTTGTTCATGCCCATAATAGACCACACAGGCCAAATCACCGGCCACAAGTACACGTCGAAATTGGGCAACAAAACCGACAACGCGTTCAGAGTCATCGCAGACCATATCCGCGCTCTGGTCTTTGCGATTACCGACGGCGCGACGCCCTCGAACGAAGGCCGGGGATATGTGATTCGCCGAATTCTCCGCAGGGCTTCAAGGTTCGGCCGGGAGCTCGGAATGCACGAGCCGTTCCTGTACAAGCTTGTACCGGTCGTCGTTGATTGCCTTGGTGAAGCTTTCAGTGAAATCAGAGAAAGGGCGGAATACGTCTCGACGGTAATCGAAGCCGAAGAGGCCAGCTTCGGCAGAACACTCGACAGGGGCATTGAAATTTTCGCCGGCGCCGCCGATAGAGCACAGAAATCGAAAGACAAAGTTATTAGTGGTGAAGATGCCTTCCAGCTTTACGACACCTTTGGTTTTCCTCTGGACCTGACACAGCTCATGGCCCAGGAACGAAACCTCAAGGTCGATTCAGCGAGATTTTCCGAGCTAATGGAACAACAAAGGCAGCGCGCCAGAGCTGCTATCGCAAAAGATTCGCTATCCATCACAGATACAGTCAGTGTTCAGGTTCTTCCGGAAACAGAAGATTTGCACAAGTATCACACCGATACGTGTGATGCTGTAATAGTTGGCTTCATCGACAATGAAGGTTTCAAAGACAAAGGGCGATTGGGCGCCAGTGCTCAAGCCGGGATAATCCTTGACAAGACCTGCTTCTACGCCGAAGCGGGTGGGCAAGTAGGCGACTGTGGCATCATCCAGTCCGGCGATGCCAAGTTCATTGTGGAAAAAACCATAAAAATCGCCAACTGCACCGTCCATCAGGGCAAGGTCGCAGAAGGCACCTTCGATGTCGGCGAAAAAGTGACTGCCGTCGTAAGCAGAGACAGAAATTCCATCAAGAAAAATCATACCGCCACTCACGTGCTCCAGTGGGCGCTGCAGCAGGTGCTCGGCAAATCGGTGGCCCAGCAGGGAAGTTACGTCGGCCCGGACTATTTGAGATTTGACTTTACCTATCCAAAGGCGCCAGTTTTCGAGCAGCTCAGGAAAGTGGAGGAATTAGTAAGAGAAAAAATCGCTGGCGACCTGCCCGTGACGTGGGCAGTCATGCCAAAAAACGAGGCTCAAAGACTCGGTGCGATGGCACTGTTCGGCGAGAAGTACGGCGATGAAGTTCGGGTGGTTGCTCTCGGCGCCGAGAATAAGGACGAGCTTAACGAGGCTTTCAGCCGGGAGTTCTGCGGAGGCACGCACGTTGATAGACTCGGGGCCATAGGTGGCTTTAAGATAATAAAAGAAGAAAGCATCTCGGCCGGGGTCCGCAGAATTACCGCCCTGACCGGCTCGGCGCTCACAAGCCATCTCGAAAAAGCCAGCGGCATCGTCGATGAGCTTTCAGCAATGCTCAAAGTCCCGTCCGAATCGCTTGTAGAGAGGGTCGGGCAGTTGCTCAAAGACAACAAAAAGCTCGCTAAAGAACTAAAGGCGGCCGCCCGGCAGTCCGGCTCGGATTCAATGGCCGAAGCCAGAGGACTTCTTGAAAAATCTGAGAAAATCGGCGACGCTTCTATCATTATCGGTCAATTACGGACAACCTCGGTCGAGCAGGCGCGGGAGGCGGTCGATATGCTCAAGAAGAAGGCAAAATCCGCCGCCATTGTTTTGGGCTTCGACGAGGACGGCAGGGCAACACTTCTTGCCGGTGTAACCGATGATTTGGTCGCTAAGGGACTCAAAGCCGGTGACATCGTCAAGGAAATTGCGCCCATAGTTGACGGCGGAGGAGGCGGCCGGCCTCAAATGGCACAGGCCGGCGGTAAAAATCCTAAAAAAATCGGCGATGCTCTTGCTAAAGCGGGCGAAATAATAAAACAGAAGCTGGGCGGCTGATTTGTCCGCGAAAACATTTATTGAAAATTTCAACTGAAGAAAATCGTCTCCGATGCGTCTTGTAATATAGAACAGCCTGAATAATCATCAAGGCTGTGTAGCCATAACAGCACTTAAAAAGCAAGAGAGCCTTATGATTCGGTTTTATTGCAAATACTGTGCTCATAAAATCAGGGTCCGGGACAAGGACATCGGCAGACAGGGAAAATGCCCAAAATGCGGCAAAGTTATCAGAATACCAACCGAATCAACGATAATTGAGTTTAACTGCGAAAATTGTGACAGGGTAATAAGTGTCCCCAAAAGCCATGCCGGCAAACAAGCTGTATGCCAAAAATGCCACATTCAATTTATCATTCCATCGCCTAAATCCCCTGGGCCCGATTGGACGGAGGAGTATTCAGGTAACCTGGTAGATCGCACAACGGATTTGCCCCATGGTTTAACTCTTCTCGACGTCCCGGAAGAATATAAGCTACAAGAACAGCCTGCCGGTCAATTTGAAGT
>JAFGPJ010000074.1 GCA_016936275.1 Sedimentisphaerales bacterium | reverse complement strand
GTAAATCTGCTCGAAGCTCACTGCTTTGGCTGTCGGGGTGTTAAGCAGCAGGGCAACTCCGATCACAATAACAGCGGCGGCGGCAAGGCCGACTTTAAATAACGGTTTTAGGTTCAATGCCGTGGCTTTCTTTCTCGTCAGATCGACTGTATCGACAGAAGGTACAGGTTCGCCGGACGAATTAGTTTTAGCTTCATCTATATCGAAGATTGTTGCGATCCCGGACTCAGCCCGCTCGGCAATATTGGAGATCGTACGATGGAGCTCTTGTATTTTTGCCAGGCATTTCGGACAACTGTAGAGATGCGATGCAAGGGATTCTCTGAGCTCAACATACTCGTCATCAGCCGGATCTATGCCGTAGGGCAGACAATAATCATAAATATCGGCGGCCGATATCGAATCGCATGGGAATCCGCTTTGAGGTGTTTCGTTGTGCAATAATTCTTCATGAATGCTCTGGCGATACTGATATAGCTGTTCACGGCAATCTGGACATGTGCATAGGTGTTTAAGTATTTCGGCGTTTGTTTCCTGGAAGGCTGTTGACACAACGGCGGGAATGGCAGACTGTACCTGAGAACAGGTGAATTCATCTTCGACCGGCTTGTCCGCCAGCATCTGTCCCAGGCGGCATAGATATTTGTGAGGAAGGTGTAGATCCAGCAGCGTGAGCAGGTCATCGCGGCAGGCCTTGCACTTATTGAGGTGGGTGGTTATCGGCGTCGGAATCCTTATTTGTAGAACCGGATCAGCCAAACTTCCAAGAAATGGTTTTACGGTATTACATTTGATCGGCTCGCCTATATATTCAAAGTGAAGTCTCAGAAGAGCAGTAATAGCGGAATCTTTACGGCTTTGCTCACTTTCAAGCTTCTCATCAACCTTTACTAGCAGATCTTTCAAGCTATCCATTTCTGTCTGGCAATTCGGGCATTGTTTTATGTGTTGCAAAGCACCATCAGGAATGCCTCCTCTGGTTTCCTTGTTTAGGAAATCATAGTAATACAATCGGGCATTCGTACAGTTTGAATCGGGATTATGTGAGATCATATGTCATCATCTTCATTTTCAGGGACAAATTCACGCATTTTCTTTAACGCTACGGAAAGATATCGAGAAATATTTCTCTTATTAACATTCATTTTTTCTGCTGTATCTGTAGTGCTGAAACCCTGGCCATATCGTTGAAGGATGGCTTGAGCTTCACGTTTGGATAAACGACTTTCAATTAAATATAACATTTTTTTGGTGCTTTCCATCTGGATAGCTGTTTTTTGAGGATCTTCCGATATTACAAAATGTTTACGGCATTCGGCATACTTCTGAATGTGATCTTGATGGCATTTTATCTGGCGGGAAAAATCAATGACATCATTTGTGACGGCTCTGTACAGATACCCTTTTATATCCTCAATGCCCTGAGGAATCGGCTTGCGGATAATAGACACAAAAAAATCCTGAAAAATATCATCCGCCTTCGACTTGTCTTTTACGTTAAAATAGATTATAGCCCGGATATCATCGCTATATCTTTCAAATATTTTTGCAGCTAATCCGACTCTTTTTCGGATATCCGCTCTATCCGTCTTGCTTACAATGGTGCCTTTTTCCCCGTCAATCATTCAAGCTCGCCCAGTAACCTAAAATTGAATAGTCGACATTTAGCAGAGCAGCTTCGCTTCATCGTAGCAGCAACGTTAAAACAAAACATGATTATATAACCGATAACACATAAAGTCAACTTAAATTATCAAAAGAAAGCTACATAAATGTATGGGTACATTTGGTGCAGGCAAGGATAAGTCCTTTTTGTTAAAGGCCTTATCAATTGAGGCTGTGGTTGGTCGAGTTTTATTTATTCATATTAACGTCTTTCACCGTATTTCTGGTATGTATGTTTTTTTGTCGGCTTCACGTGTCATAAGATGCATGAAAGGTTTTTTTCTGCAATCGAAGGTAACTTCCAAAGACAGTTTTTCCGGTAATTCTTCGAGAGTCTCGATTTTATGCTAGCCGAGGAAGAAAATTTTGCTTGTTTCATTACCTTTAATTTCCATTGGAAGTTGTATGCCAATTTTACCTTTTTCCCGCTGATTAATTTCTTCTCTTATTTCATCGGATATATTGCTAATCTAAAAATTCAGGCTTTCGTGCAGTAACCGCACGCGCATCACATTGCAGGGTTGGTTAGCTGTTTACCGTTATAAAACTGCCCTGGATGTATCTGAACGAAGGTAAGTCGAACAGTTCTATCTTGATTTGAGCATGAGTAATGTCTGGTTTTGCTTTGGTGCGAAATAGCTTCTTTGTTTTGGATATTATATATGACTGCCACTGCCGCCCAAATTGTCGCTACGGGCATTGCATGCTGCCTGAGCAAAGGCCAGAGAAATTCCGCTAAACTGTGGAATATCTGTTCTAAACTTACTGTGCTCATAATAATATTTAACTAGAATTTATTGATATAGCTGATGTTTCATTTCGGTATCAAGGTTCTTATCATTTCCTCATTGGATTGGCCGTCTTGTCCGACTATTCCGAATCCTCCCTTGTAGTCCCAGTTTGCCCAGGCGATGTGGTGTTTTTCAAGGTTATGCCGGACGTCCTGGTACCATTGTAATCTTGCTTTGCGGGGAGTCGTTGAAAGACATCCCCATTCGCCGCAATAAAGGGGCAGATTATATTTCTTTGCTACGGCTAACGGCTTTTCCAGCAATTTCTCAAGAACCTCACGATTATAGATGCCGTTATTTCCCTCCACCGTACGAGCAACATCCGCCGGCAATCCTTCGATATCCTCGGGGGCAACAATTTGTCCCGGATAATTCACCGGCCCATGGTATCTGCCGATTCCGGTCCAGGATGCTTTGTAATGTGTTATAAGCATGGGCGTGTAGAAGTGGAAGCTGAGTATTATGTTACGATCTCCTTCGGGTATCCTGAGCTGATCGAATGTACCCACCGACTGCCACTTATTGGAACCAATCACGATTTTTCTCTCAGGCTCTTGTTTTCGAATCTCTTTTACCGCTTTTTCCACCAGCTTGTTCCAATCCTCGGGATCGTCGGCTACAGGTTCGTTCATCAGTTCGTAGGCCACCAACCCGACCGGGTATTGCCTGAGCTCGGAAGATAAATCTTTCCATAACAGTAAAAACTTTTCCTGTGCTCTCAGGTCGGTCCATAAAGGCTTTTCTTCGGCGTTGAAATGATGGGAACGCAAAATGTGCAGGTCCACAACCACCTTCAGATGCCGGCTTTCGGACCATTTGATAGCATTATGAAGAAGTTCGAATGCTTCGTTCTCTTTATTGCCGCTCTCGTCCCACATCTGTTCTTCATCTATAGGAAGCCTGATATGGTCGTAGCCCAGTCCGGCAATATATTCCACGTCCTTTTTGGTAAAATAAGCCTGACGCTCTTGCCCTCGTCTGTGGCTTTGTGAAAGCCAGTGACTAATGTTGACGCCCCTTGAAATATCAAAGGAAGTATCTCCGGCACAAATTGCATCCCCGGCACAAATTAACAAAAGAACGACTGTAACAAGCGATATATTTCTGATGGACTTGATTTTTCTCATTGTTTCACCTTTGGCGAGTTTAAATTAGTTTTTATTGCCGACCAGCCGATAGCTCACAAAAGCTATATATTTATTGTCGGGCGACCATGATGGTACGTTTATTGTGCCCTGACCGCCGAACAGGCGGGTCAGGACTCTTGGTTTTTCTCCCGAAGAAGGCATAATGCGTAAAGCAACATCTTTGTTGGCAGGATGTCCTTTCACTTCCTTATCATATGACAGAAACACAATTTGTTTGCCATCAGGTGACGGATGAGGGAACCAATCGGCATATTGATCGTCATTGGTTATCTGTGTTTGGTTTGTGCCGTCGCTGTCCATTCGCCATATTTTCATCGCTCCTGTACGTTCGGAATTGAAGTATATATATCGGCCGTCGGGAGAGTATTCGGGGCCGTCATCCAGCCCCTCATCATCGGTCAGTCGAGTTTCCCGCCCGCCTTCAACTGGGATCGTATATATATCGTAATTTCCGTTCCTTTCGGCACAATAAGCAAGAGTTTTGCCCTCAGGCGACCATCCGTGCCAGTAAGAAGGCCCCAGCTCGGTTACCTTACGTGGTGTCCCTCCGGCATCGGGCAATACATAGATTAGTGATTCTCCTTCGTGTTGATCGCTTATTGCCAGCAATTTTCCATCCGGCGAAAATCCGTGGTCGTTGTTGCAGCGGTCGGCAAAATCTGTGTTTAACAGCATGGGTTTGCCGCCGGTAATCGGTATTGTGTAAAGTCTTCCGTCGCTGTTAAAGAGCAGGGATTTGCCGTCCCTGAACCAGTTCGGAGCTTCGAAATGCGAATCTGAACTATAGACGATGCGCCTTTGACCTGTTTCGACGGATATTATTTCCAGCGAGCTTTCGATAGTCCTGTCTTCCATTTTGTGTATTCCCAGTGACTTGAAATCAACTTTAGAAAAGATTGCTGTTTCAGTAGTCGTATCATCATGAGAGCAAACGATCAGTCCCAAATAAACCGGATCTGCCAAAGCGACGGATACCGATCCGACGGGCTGGAATTGTTTTCCATCTTTTGAAATGTACAGAGAAAAAACATCCCCGTACCGTTCGATGCGAATAAAATCAGGCGCTGAAACCGGCGACTGTATTTCCTCGGTTTGGCCGCCTTTAGTTTTTCGAAATTGCAGGGAGGTTAGGCCGTCGCCGTGAATGACGGCATCGGCATAAACTGAATCGGTAGTCAAACTCTGGCGAATCATCCATCCGGCCTTTCGATGGGCGTTTTTCCCATCTCCAACCCAACGGATTTTTGTTGTCAGACAAAAATCACCGGAATCTTTTTTCCAGAGATATTGGAATGCGTCTTTCTGGCCCCAGATATTCTTGCCGCCTCCGGTTATCCGATATTTCTTGCTGCTTTGATTGAATTGTGCTGTTCCGGTATGAGTTACAGGGCCTACGTCGGAATTGTTATCGAATATACTTCGAGATTGGGGGCTGGTTTGACACTGTGAAACGAAGATGACCGAAAATGTCATGAGAAAAGTAATTAGCTTAAAACGACCTTTTTTTACAAATGATGCAAAATGCCCTAATCTCGTAATCATTTCCTTCTCTTGGTTCGATTTCCTGTTTAATGTCATAGTTATATGAACATATTTTATAATTCTTTTTGTTTTTAGCAAGTTTTAAGAGAAGGGGGATGTTTATAAGCTGACAACCAGGCCGTTTTCTGTTATCCTGCTTGGAAAAGAATATGTAGTAACAAGAGGAGTCAGTAAAATAACAAATGGCCAGGAAATTCACATTGCAATCAAGAACTGCGGCGTGTCAGATAGACTTTGCGGCAGATCTCAACGAGGAGCAACTGGCCGTTGCGACCGCTCCGGGCGGTCCCATGTTAGTTATAGCCGGCGCCGGAAGCGGCAAGACCCGGGCACTGACATATCGCCTTGCCTGGCTCGTTAATAGCGGAGTAGATCCTTCGCGCATCATGCTCGTAACCTTTACGAACCGCGCCGCCCGTGAAATGCTCAGCAGGGTAGAGGTGCTGGTAAAGCAGAAAACGAGAGACATTTGGGGCGGAACTTTCCACCATATCGCCAATCGGATTCTTCGCCGACATGGGAAAGTGCTGGATATTTCCCCTGACTTTACAATCCTGGACAGAGAAGATTCGAAGGATCTTATAGCGTCTTGTGTTCAGGATGCAGGAATTGACATTCGTCAGAGACGGTTCCCCCAAAAGTCGGTGCTGGCCGCCATATCCAGTTTTGTTCAAAATACGCTGGAGCCGTTGGAAGATGTTCTCTCTAAACGCTATCCGATGTTTGTTCGGGATGTCGGTGAGATTGAGAAAGTATTAGTACTCTACACGACCAGAAAGAAAGAGCGACAACTTCTTGACTTCGATGACCTGCTCAGTTTGTGGCTTCGGCTTTTGACCGAACAAGAACAGATTCGAAAGGCTCTTGCCAGTCAGTTCCAGCACATTCTTGTCGATGAGTACCAGGATACGAATGCCATCCAGGGCTCAATTGTCGATTTGTTGGCGTCTGAGCATCGCAACCTTACCGTTGTCGGCGATGACTCGCAATCCATATATAGTTTTCGCGGAGCAAGCTTCGAAAATATTATTACCTTTAGCCAGCGCTATCCCGATGTCAGAGAATACAGGCTCGAAACTAATTATCGATCTGTCGTGGAGATATTAACGCTGGCCAACGCGAGTATCGTGTTCAACAGCCGCCGGCTGCCAAAAACACTTAATGCCCAAAGACCGTCAGGACTCAAGCCTGCTATTGTCCCGGCCCAGGACCACTATGTCCAGGCGCGTTTTATCGCCGAGTATGTGCTGCATCTGCTCGATGAAGGCCGGAATCTGAATGATATCGCCGTGTTGTATCGCAGCCACTGGCACTCGCTTGAGATTCAACTGGAATTCCAGCGTCGAAACATTCCATTTAGCGTTCGGGGTGGCCTTCGTTTCTTCGAACAGGCCCACATGAAAGACGTCTTATGCTACATGCGGATTTTACTAAATCCACACGATGAGCTGGCCTGGCTGCGTCTGCTCAAAATGCTGCCCCGCGTCGGCAGCGCTTTGTCACACAGGTTATGGCAGCATATTAGCCACGGGGATGAGACATTCGAGCTGGCTCGTAAGCCGGAGACGGCCGGGCTGCTACCAGCCGGAGCGAGACCTTTCTACATGGATTTTGTGGGTCTTGTCGCTGAATTGAAGAGGCTTAATTCACCCGCCGAGATTATCGATACTATTCTTGACTGCTGCTACGATGATTATCTTATATCTCATTATGACCGGGCCGAGCTTCGCAAACAGGATATTCGTGCATTGGCAAATTTTGCCGCCCAGTACAATACGCTTGAGGCTTTCCTTGCTGATGTTGCCTTAGCGGGAGAATTTTCCGGCGAAAGTGTAGTAACCGGGCCGACCGAACAGGAATTTGTAATCCTCAGCACAGTCCACCAGGCCAAGGGACTGGAATGGCCTGTTGTTTTCATTCCGTGGCTGGCGGACGGCAGATTTCCGACGGACATGGCTATCAATACGCAGGAAGACCTGGAAGAAGAACGACGCGTCTTCCATGTGGCTGTTACAAGGGCTAAAGATGAGCTGTATCTTGTTGTACCGCAGCTTTACCATAACAGGTCGAAGAGCCTTGTGATTATGAAACCGAGCCGTTTTTTAACCGAGATAGCGCAAGACCTGACTGAGCCAATGGAACTCGAAGAAGGTATGCCTCATTTGATCGCTGGTGAAAAACAAGAGGCTTTACCTGAACCGTAATAGGTTTAGTATTGGTTTTTATCGCCCTTAAAATCGGTACTGGCAGCCGAACATATAAGCAGGCCCTCCGAAATCGAAGCCTGCATCTTCCTTGTCATAGTGGTATTGTACTTCAAACTGCAACTCAAAATTTGATGCAATCGGAACCATCAAACCTGCCGTGACAAAAGGAAACAAGCCATTTGCAAGTGTATCTCTGCCATCTCCGGCTTCAGAGTATGTATAGAACACGCCGGGAAAGAACGGGTCTTCATAGGTTTCGTAATACTCATAGTCCCATGAATCAAGAAACCAAAAGTATCCGATCCCCGCTCCCACATATGGCTTGATCTGGCTGTTGCCTAATGGATATAAGCGACCGGCAAGACGGACGTCGAAAAGGAAGTAATGATCCGAATAAAATTCTTCAATCAGCACACCATCATCGTAGCCGGCGAAATCATCATGATATGAGCCGAGTGACGAACCGCCGAATGTCAGGGCCAGGTCGAAGAAGTCGTTGCCGAATCGAGGGCTGGCGATTTCCACCTCGAATCGGGCCCGCGTTGTTTTTTCGAAATCAGAGGGACTCTCAATAGTTTGGGCACCGATTTTAAATCCAATTCCCGGGCCGTTGCCTCCGGCAGAACATGTTGTCGCCCAACAAAGCAGAATGATTGCTGGAAGCTTCCAAATACCGTAGCGATTTGTCGGAACAGCACTTCCACAGGAAAGACTTTGGATTAGGTCCATTTTTGGCTGTTGCCCCCATCTTTGGATAGATTCTTT
>JAFGPJ010000423.1 GCA_016936275.1 Sedimentisphaerales bacterium | reverse complement strand
TAGAAGCTGATCAATAAACGTCCCTGTGCAGGGAATCATCGTATCAATAGCAACATAGCATTAAACACTGGCATCAACAAGCGTTTGTTAATACAATACGATAAATAATGACAGACATGGCCGACTGCTAACCGTGAGAATCAGGGAGGCAACGTTGAAATGAAAAAGAGAATCCTGAGCGAATTAGTATTTGTATTGTTGCTGCTGGTACTGGTTTCTACTACTGCAGCACAACCCGTATTTGTCGAAGCAGAGAGCTTTGCCAACCGCGGCGGCTGGGTGATTGACCAGCAGTTCATGGACCAGATGGGCTCGCCGTTCCTGCTGGCTCATGGTTTGGGCGTGCCGGTCGGTGATGCTGCGACCGCTGTGAATTTTCCGGCAACGGGTACGTATAAGGTCTGGGTTCGGACGCGCGACTGGGTCGCGCCCTGGAAAGCGCCGGGAGCACCCGGCAGGTTCCAACTTATAATCGACAATGAGCCGCTCGAAACCGTATTCGGCACAGAAGGCGCACAGTGGCACTGGCAGAACGGCGGGACGGTTGCTATAACAAAAAATCAAGTCGTGCTCAAGCTGCACGATTTGACCGGTTTTGACGGCCGGTGCGATGCGATTGTTTTCACTATGGATATGAACCTTGTTCCACCGAATGAGGGCGAATCAATGGCGGCTTTTCGCCGGAGATTACTCGGCTTGTCTGATGCGCCCGAAGATGCCGGCAATTTTGACCTGGTTGTGGTTGGTGGCGGTATTGCCGGCACGTGCACGGCGGTATCGTCGGCAAGGCTCGGCCTGCAGGTTGCGCTGATACAGGACCGCCCAGTGCTGGGCGGCAACAACAGCTCGGAGGTCCGCGTCCATCTAAACGGCGAAGTCAACCAGCCGCCATACCCGGCACTTGGCGGCGTCGTTAACGAGCTGGATACCGGGCTGAGGGGCAACGCCCAGCCGGCAGAACATTATGACGACCAGCGGAAACTCAAAGTCGTCCAGGCGGAGCAGAACATCCGCCTGTTCCTGAACATGCGCGCTTTCAAGGTGGAAAAGCAAGGGGACCGCATTACCGCTGTTATTGCGCAGGACATTCAAAAAGGCACACAGTCTCGATTTGCTGCTCCATTGTTTGCCGATTGTACCGGCGACGGCACGCTCGGATATCTGGCCGGCGCCGATTTCAGGATGGGACGTGAGAGCAAAGAACAGACCGGCGAATCCCTGGCGCCGGAAGTGCCCGACAAAATGACCATGGGTGCTTCGGTCCAGTGGTACTCGACTGAAAGCGCCAAGCCGTCGAGCTTTCCTGATTGTCCCTGGGCTTTGCAGTTCGACGAGCAAAGCTGTCACTACCTGGTCCACGGCGACTGGGACTGGGAGACGGGAATGAGCCGCGACCAGATAACCGAATTCGAGTATATCCGCGATTACGCACTTCGTGCCGTCTATGGCAACTGGTCTTACCTGAAGAATAAAAGCAGGGACAGGGCAAAATACGCTAATCGTCAGCTCGAATGGGTGGCATATATAGCCGGCAAGCGTGAATCACGCCGGCTGCTTGGCGACGTAATATTACAGCAGCAGGACATTCAGCGTCGAAAGAGATTCCCCGATTCGTTTGTCACGACCACCTGGAATATCGACCTTCACTATCCGGATCCGAAAAATACCCAGTATTTTCCCGGCGAGGAATTCCGCTCGATTGCCAGGTATGCCAGGATAAATCCGTATCCGATACCCTATCGGTCCCTGTATTCCCGCAACATCAGCAATCTTATGATGGCAGGCCGCTGCATCAGCGTGACGCACGTGGCTCTTGGAACCGTTCGCGTGATGCGGACCGGCGGGATGATGGGCGAGCTGATAGGGATGGCGGCGTCGCTTTGCAAAAAGTACGATACTACTCCCCGCGGCGTCTATGAGAATCATCTTGGCGAGCTGAAACGACTGGCCCGAAATGGCGTAGGAAAACCTTCCGAGCTTGATGAGGACACATTCAGGCAGGCTTTGGAAAACGGCCGTCTCGCCAACGAAGGTTTTATCCACTGCCGGGACTTCGTCAATGGCTGGCTTCGATATGCCGACAGGAAGACCGGACTGATCCCCAGAAATCTTGGCCAGGACAAAGACATCTGGAACGCCCAGGACAGTGCAGCGGACAATTATCCGTTTATGGTGCTTACCGCGGCTATAATAGACCGTCCGCTTTTCGACGGCACGATGCTGAATATGCTGCGAGCCGAAACTCGGTTTACATCAAGAATAGGAAGCCTGCCAGATACATACTCTTTTACCAAGCAGACCTTCTATGAATCAAGAGAAGACCTTGGCCGAATAATCTTCGGCTCATCGGAATACGTCAAAGACGGTCTGCTGCCTCTCACCGAATGGCTGGGCCCCAGCCCGTGGTCGCAGCGCATGATAAATATACTTAACGATATGTGGGCGAGGGCGCCTGTTACAACTCCGTTTGGCAATATCGTCTCGAACAACCAGGAGATTAACGGCGAGATGCTCCAGACATTGTCGCGTGTTTACTGGATGACCGGCGAGAGGAAATATTTGGATTGGGCTGTCTGTCTCGGCGATTATTATCTTCTCGGCGGACATCACCCCACACGCGACGAAGAATGGCTCAGACTTCGTGACCACGGCTGTGAGATTGTCTCAGGTTTATGTGAGCTGTATGCGACCGTAAATTTCGCCGTGCCTGGTAAGAAAGCTGCTTATCAAACACCCATTCATGAGATGCTCGATCGCATTCTTGAAATCGGCCGCAATCAACATGGCCTTTTTTACAACGGCATCTATAGGACGGGCCGGCATGACAAGGACCTTGCCGACACCTGGGGCTATAATCTCAGCGGCTTTTATACCGTGTATCTTATCGACAAGACCGATGCTTATCGGCAGGCCGTTCTCAAAGCGCTCAGCAACCTTAACGACTACTACAAAAACTATCAGTGGGAAGGAAGCAGTGCCGATGGTTATGCCGATTCAATCGAAGGCGCGATCAACCTTTACAATCGTGAGCCGATCGATTCGGTTACGAAGTGGATAGACAGCGAAATCAAAGTGATGTGGAACATGCAAAAACCGGATGGCATCATCGAAGGATGGCACGGCGACGGAAATTTCGCACGTACCACAATTATGTACTGCCTCTGGAAAACAAAAGGCCTGACCATCCGGCCATGGCGCGATGATGTGGTTTTTGGAGCGTTTCAGGATGGTGATGCTCTCAAAGTATACATAAGCTCCGTTAGAAGGTGGCAGGGGAAGCTGCTCTTCGACACGCAGCGTCATAAGACGATTATGAAGCTGCCGTTCGACTGGCCGCGATTAAACCAGTTTCCCGAATGGTTCACCGTCGAACAGAATAAACGCTATATGGTTCACGACCTGACATCCAATACGAGAAGATCATATACGGCTCAGCAAATGGCCGACGGCATAACTATCAGCGTCCAGACAGGCGCTCCACAGTATTTGATAGTACAGTGATCATACAAAAGGGGCGGTTAGCGGGCCGCCTCTGTTTGACTTTTTACAGCTCACAGGCGAGATGTTCCGTCTTCAATTTAGAGTAACATTCAGATTAGGGGGTATTGTTATGACACAGCTTACTTTTTCAGAGACGTGTAGTGATATTGAAAGGGCCGCTCATCTTTACACCGAGCTTCGGCGAACTCGGCCTGTTACAAGACATGACCTTAAGAATTATGTGAAGGTCTTTCTTGGCATCGACGTGCCGGATAAGAGAATCTGTGCTGAACATCAAAGCCCGATGGATTATCTCTGGCACACTTTTCGTGAATCGAAGCATGAGCCACGGGCTGCGAATCACGATTCGGTCGTTTGGGCAAATCGTGCCGGTGGCAAGACCGAGCTTGCTGCCGTTGCGACGCTTCTGGATTGCCTCTTTAAGCCGAACTGCCAGGTCCGGATTCTGGGCGGCTCGGGAGAGCAGGCCGGCAGGATGTACGAGTATCTGACCGGCTTTCTCCATCACGGCTACGAGCAGTTTCTCGCCGGGCCTGTCCGCAAGACAAAATGCCACTTTATCAACGGCTCAGCGATCGAAGTACTGACACAGTCTGCCACCAGCGTCCGTGGCCAGCACGTCCAGAAGCTCCGCTGCGATGAGCTTGAGCTTTTCGACGAGGATGTTTTTGCCGCGGCAAAATTTACTACGCAGAGCACGGCATCAATTACCGCCGGCATGGAGATGATCAGCACGATGCACCGGCCTTATGGCCTGATGCACGAGGTTGTAACTTCAGCTCCAAAGTTTGGCACGCCGGTCTTCAAATGGTGCGTGTGGGAAACAATAGAAAAGTGCGTCGGCAGAAAATGCTCGCGGTGTCCTTTGTGGGAAGACTGCCGGGGCAGGGCGAAGGCGGCCGGCGGCTATCTGAAAATCGACGATTGTATTACCCAGATGCGCCGGGCCAGCAGGGCGGGCTGGGAAGCCGAGATGCTCTGCAGGCGACCGTCACGGGAGAATGTCGTCTTCGATGAGTTCGAGCCGGCCGTTCACGTTGGTGCCGTCGATTACGATCCGAATCTTCCGCTGTATCGGGCGATTGATTTCGGATTCGTAAATCCGTTTGTATGCCTGTGGATTCAGGTTGACAAAGCTGGCATTGTTCGCGTGATTGATGAATACGTTCGCAGCAGGGCGACCATCGATGTGCATGCGGCTGAAATCAAGAGCCGAACGCCGGTTGCAGAGGAACAAGTGGCGGCAACGTTTTGTGACCCGGCGGGTAAGAGTGTCAATGATGTTACCGGAACCAGTGCCGTCCGGGAACTGCGGTCGTTCGGAATTTCAGTGCGTTTCAAGCGCAGCGGCATCCTGGAGGGCATCGAATTAATACGCAGGGCAATCCGCTCCGGCGATGGTAAAAGCCGCCTTGTCATATCGCCGAGATGTCCACGCTTAATCGAGGCTATGGAATGTTATCATTACCCGGAAACGGCCAATATCCCCGTCGAACTCCCGCAAAAAGACGGCCTGTACGACCACCCTATCGATGCTTTGCGATACTTCTTTAT
>JAFGPJ010000422.1 GCA_016936275.1 Sedimentisphaerales bacterium | reverse complement strand
TCCGACTTTTTCGTGCGAATAACAAGAATTACAGGCGAGGACAATCCTATGTCTTCTAATGCATCCAACGAATTTCCCTGTATTAGCTTTTGTGTCTTTGCACCATCAGGACCTTTTTGTACTACGACTACCTGTCCCGGAGCACCGCTTGCGGTTACGATTGATACGCCGGTAGATTCGCCACCTCCGACGACTGTCAGAATCACTGATTCATCCGGCTTCAAACATCGGATATTTGCAGCGTGTTTTAGCGTTTGTATCAGGGTTGTTTTGAGGTTTTCCACCTTCTCGGCGTCATATTTGCTTTCCGGGCGGTCTTTTCTGCGGTCTCTACGGCTCTTTTCCGGCTCATACATTTCCTGTCTTATCTGCCGCCAGACCGGATCGCCCTGCTCTGCTTTTTGGGTCTCCTGCTGCTGTTCTTTTTGGACATCAGGTGGAGGCGATAGCGGAAAATCGACTTTCAGCAAAAACAATGCCCCAAAGCCCTGCAGGTACATGCTTTGGATCTGGCCTCTGCTATTGCCCAATAGCGCTCCGTATCGTTCACGTCGTCCGGGGATAAAAATGTTGCTGGTAAATGTGGCGACTCGCTCCTGCTCAAGGTTTTTCTCGAAAATACGGGACATAACGTTCATATCTTCGTTTATTGTTATAAGGTCTTGTGTCGTGGCTTGCTCGGAAGGTATCACAAGAACAGATCCGGTACTGTCTGACCGCGATCCAAAATATAGGCCCCTGAACAGATCATTAGACACCAAGTCAACAGACGCCGATGATTGGAGAGCCGGAGGTGTTGGAGGAGTAGGAGCAGCAGGCGTCGGCGAGGGAGTCGAAGGAAGCGCAGGCGTTACAGGCTGGCCTGTCTGCGCCTGTGCGATCACTGCTGTAACTTCAGCGTCTTTGGTATTTATGTCCGGATCATATCTGATTTCTTCGCTGGAGGCGTTTTGTGCCGGAACGACAACTGTTGTCAACAAACTTAACGCCGCTATTATAGTGATTGTGTTTGTAAGTGTTTTCATTTTTCTGTCCTTTCATTTGAATTTTCGGAATTTCTAATTTCATCCGGAATCGAAAAACCGGGTTGGGCATAATATAGTAATTGTGCCATATCCTGCTTTGTGCGTTGCAGCTCACCTTCGGTCTGATAGGCCAGAGTCTCTAAACCGCTCACGAGCTGAGTTTTATCATAAAGCCGGTTTAATTCCATTTGTTCAAGGGCTGCCGCAATCCGGCGCAGGTCCTGCGATTGCGTTGCGTTGATGGATTCGATAAGCTCTGTGAGCAGTTCATTAGTCACTGCATTGGAAGCGGCCAAAGTCTGCACTGCGAACCGGTTCAGATCCTGACGGTATTGCTGACGGAGTTCATCCTGGATGCGGATATAGCCGTTCGCCATACCCAACTGCAAATACTGCTTCGTCTCAGCAAACAGGTTCTGACGAATCTCCGGCTCAAGGGCGGCACGAATCTGTTCCATATCCGGCGGCTGAGGCGCTGCCAGCCGACCGGTGGCGTAACCTGCTGCAATAAGCAGAACCGCAACTGCGGCAATTTTTATTAGGCTTTTAGCAGATCTCAATCCTTCTATATTCCTGATTCGGTTCTGAAACTCTATCGTATCCGATTGCCCGACAGCCTCAGTCAGCTTCGCGATGGTTGAATTAGTCAATTCATGGGGCGGACCCGGTGGAATCTGCTCATTTTTAAGTGCTTCTACTGCCTTTTCCAATTTATTCTCATTTTCTTTCATAATACAACCTCACCTACACTCTTTTACCGATAACTCGAGAGACTCACGTAATTTAGCTCTGGCCCGATGCAGCAGCACACCGGCAGCGTTTGCCTTTATGCCAAGCTCGCTGGCAATTTGTCGATAGCTCATATCATTCAGGTATCGCAGGCAAAAAACCTGTGCTTCCTGCGGCGGCAGTTTACTAAGCGATCTTCGCAATTCATCTGTCAATTCATCCTGTTGAGCCCGCTGGGCCGGAGATGGATTCGCACTTTGCAAAGAGGCCCAGTCATTAGGATCCGTCTCGCAGCGCGAGCGGCGAAATCGTCGCCTAAGCTGATCGATCGCCCGGGCTGTGGCCAGCCGGGTCAACAGTGCCGAAAAATTCCGCACACGCTGACGCCGGCAAAACTCCAGTGCCGAAACAAAAGTTTCCTGGAAACAGTCGGCAGCATCCGCATGGTTGCCCAGCAGCCTGTACGACGTCTGCCACACCGCCGGCCCGTGTTTTTCGATAATTACCTGCCAGTCAATCACTTGCAAGCTCCATCGGAATTCTATTTTATCAGCAAAGTCTCTTGTCGAACTCAACGGATAATGCAAAGCAGCTTTCAACTCCGTTAATTACAGGCTGCCGATATATAAGTCGCTGCTTCGGACTATTTTATTACAATAATTCTCTGTTGACGACTCTTGGTTACAAACTTAGTGTCAAGTATCGAGAAAAATTTTACATTTTATTTGATTTGTTGAAATTTTTTCTTGCAAAGATTTTCATAGTGTATCAAAATGGCGCCGTTTCAATGGCCAAGGGTAGAAATTCGTAAAGAAGTAGACCGTAACTTTCTCATGTGGAGGCCAGAATGACAGGAAAAGTCAAGAGCAGACAAATAAAAACAGGAGGTTTTACCTTGAGTTCAAGCCGAGTTTTCATTTTTGCTTTTATCATTCTTTTAAATTGCGCTTTGTTGTCTGCGCTTGTCGGATGCGAAAGCCCGGAGATGAAAGCTGCAGAGGCTGAAAGAGTTCGAAAGTTACCGACGGATGTAAGAAAGGCTAATCTACAAAATTCACTGGAGAAAAAATTCGAGAACCCGGTGGCGCATTATGAGTTGGCCCAGATATATCATGCCGAAGGGAATTGGGCAAAGGCGGAATACCATTATAATATAGCTTTGAGTTTCGATCCCGCTAACGCTGACGCTCAAGCATCGATGGTAAAGTTATTCCTGGACAGTGGTGATACGGCAAAAGCAAAGAACTACGCCGATACTTATGTGAATCTGGCCGGAAGTTCTGATATCCAGTCACTAAGGCTTGCAATGGCGTTCGAGAAGCAGCAACTTGATGAGTATGCGTTGACTTGTTATCAACAAGCGCTTAATCTGGCGCCGGATTCGGCAAGAGTTAACAAGCAAATGGCCTATTATTATTTGGGCAAAGGTAATAAAGAACGAGCAAAAGAATATTTGGTTCGCAGTTTCCAGCTCGATCCCACACAACCGGAAGTAGCCGGCGAACTGGGCAAGCTTGGTGTGGAAGTAAAAATACCCGGCAGGACCGATGTGGGCGCCACAGGAACAGGCAAACCGCCGGAAGAAAAAAAGTTGAAAATGGTGATGAAACACGGGCGGGTACAGTTCGAACCGATGGATAAATAGTGAAGATAAATGATTGATTCTCGATGCTCCTGATTGGCGCTCGGACTGAATCGAATGTCAAGCATCGAAAATCAGATGTTGCTTTTTCATTGCCCCGCGGTGAAAGGATGCGCTGCGGGGTTTTTTAGTATTCATTTGACAATTTTCAAATGTCGCTTTCTAATGACGCTTTATTGAAATCACTTTTGTAAGGAGTGATACTGTGTTTGGACTGCATATTGCGGATATTTTCGTGCTGGTGCTGTACTTGCTTGGCATGGCAGCCATCGGCTTCTGGAGCGCCAAGAAAATAAAACAGAGCCACGACTTTTTCATGCCCAGACGATTCGGCAAGGTAATGATGGTAATGTTCGGATTCGGAGCGGGGACGCATTCGGACCAGGCCGTTGGAGTAGCATCGAAAAGCTTTACGAGCGGACTTTCAGGAATATGGTACCAGTGGCTTTGGCTTCCTGTTACGCCGTTCTACTGGCTGATCGCTCCTGTAATGAGGCGCTTTCGTGCGATAACAACCGGTGACGTTTTTGAAGCGAGGTACAACAGAAGCGTTGCAGCGTTGTATGCGATTATCGGCATGTTGAATCTCTCGGTGAATATCGGTGTAATGCTCAAAGG
The DNA here is from genome assembly GCA_016936275.1 of Sedimentisphaerales bacterium. Lineage (GTDB taxonomy): Bacteria > Planctomycetota > Phycisphaerae > Sedimentisphaerales > Anaerobacaceae > JAFGPJ01. The sequence goes on along the minus strand of JAFGPJ010000422.1, from coordinate 930 downwards.
TTCGGGAGCGGTTATATCGGCCAGTACACAAGGACAGTTGTCAGCGAACGCGGCGATTGCAGTGATGACTTTAGTTTTTGTTGTGTATGGTGTGGCCGGAGGTCTTGCCGCGGCCATTATTACAGATTTCATCCAGGGCATCCTGACAATCATATTTTCATTCTTGCTGCTGCCACTGATTATGAATTCAGTGGGATGGATGGATGGGATCCGAGAGGCCATCACCGATCCGCAGAAGCTGACTTTGGTTGCTCCGGCGGAAATCGGATTCTTCTATATTACCGTGATTGCCATTAATGCCCTGGTCGGTATTGTGACACAACCTCATACCATGAGCAATTGCGCCGCCGGAAAGACGGAGATGGAGGGAAGATTCGGCTGGATGTTCGGAAACATATTAAAGCGTATCTGCACAATTCCGTGGTGCCTGACCGGTCTTGCCGCAATCGTTTATTTTGGGAGTGCCGGAAGAGTTGTCGAACCAGATCATGTTTTTGGAACAGTAGCGGGTGACTTTCTGCCCAGGATTATGCCGGGGATACTCGGAATATTTCTGGCAGCACTTTTGGCGTCGGTCATGAGTTCGTGCGACGCGTTCATGATAGCTTCGTCGGCGCTTTTCACCGAGAATATTTACAGGCCGTTATCTCCTAACAAACATCAGGGGCACTATGTTACCGTGGGTCGGATCGCTTCTGTCATCGTCGTCGCAGGCGGAGTGCTTTTTGCTTTCTGGCTGCCCGGCGTTGTCGCGGGACTGGAGATATTCTGGATGGTCTCGGCGATGATGGGCCTTGCCTTCTGGATGGGTCTGTTCTGGCGCAGGACAACTGTTGCCGGTGCATGGGCTGCGACACTGGTCAGTTTTGCAGTAATGCTTTTCACAAGCAAAATCTCATTCGGCAAGTATGTCCCCTGGGATTTCAACGC
>JAFGPJ010000073.1 GCA_016936275.1 Sedimentisphaerales bacterium | reverse complement strand
CGGGCTGTTGAAAAATGAAAGGGTGCATTTTTAATGCTATGGCCGGCAAAAAGAGATCCTCCGCAAATTAATTTGCGACACAGCCTGTTCGCTCAGGGTGACAATAGGGTGAGCGTTATTTCTTATTCTCTTCGCTACTTGTTATCGACAATCGGTGCGGTTTGCTCGGGGCTTGTGATGCCCGGCGGCAATTCCATTATCCTGATGTTACGAAAATGTATCTCGGCGCCTTCGGACTCTAAACAGATGTAACCTTTCTTGACCGAAGCTTTGCTGATTCCGTTGACGAACTTTCCGTTCACCGACAATTTAACGACGCCGTCCACCGCCACAACATCATACGTATTCCACTGGCCTTTACCCTTGCAGCGGTTTTCGATGGATTTGCTGCGGCTGCCGCGGGGATTGTCCGGAACGGTCTCCAAACCATTTGCGCCGAAGACTTCACCGTGCACGTATGCGATTGGCGGCAGCGTGCCGTCCCGATTTTTGTGCTGGTTTACCCAATCGAGCTCCAGCATCTGCACCTCAAGGCCCTTGGGCAGCCGGCTGCCTTCCGGCACGGTTCCTTCGCTCCAGATAAACGTGCCGGAATTGCCGCCAGCCTCCATGTGCATCCATTCGATGTGCAGGATAAAGTTCTCGTACTGCTTATCTGTTCGCATGACTCCTATTGGATGGCCGGTACAAACCAACAAGCCGTCCCGCACTGACCAAGTATCCTTGTCGGTGTTGATATTGACCCAGCCGGAAAGGTCCTTGCCGTTGAACAGGTCACGAAATTGCATCGGTTCTGCGGCCCGCGTCAGGTTTTGTGCAAAAAATAGTACGATTGTGATAAACATTAGTACTTTTACGTGATTTCTCATAATTCTTTCTCCTTTTTCATTTCCGGTTGTAATTGAAAAGTTGTTTCTTTTTACAACGATTTTTAAGCGGTCCAGGGCGCCGCCTGGAGCTTTTTGGTTTTTTCGGGCAGGTCGAATATCTTGCAGGCGTTTTCGTGCATAATCATATCTGTAAGCTCAACCGCTCTATCAAGACTGAGCCAGCCTTCTTCGACCAGCTCCGAAAGGGCCAGTGCGATTCCCCGGCGTGCGACGACGGCATGTCCCAGCACAGGCTCGACGGGAATGTAATCGCCGCCGAAAGTAAGGATTTTATTGGCCGGAGCCGTGACGAGGTATTTCTTGAGAAAATCTTTAGCTGCAATGGGATTGATAATCCACGACCAGCACATATCGATATAGGCATTCGTGTAATGCTTGGCGACCGAGAGTATCTCTTCGTAATACGGATAGCAAATGTGCATAAAAACGAATCTCGTATCACTATCTGTTCTGCAAAGGTTTGTGGCAGAAGCCGGATTATTAATCAACCTCGACAATGGCATACCATTCTGGCCAGCATAATAGCCGGTATGGAGCTTAACTGGCAGATTCGCTTTGGTTGCCGCATTGGCCGAATACCAGAAAAGATGGTCTTCGAGCAGCTTACGTTCTTCGGAATTCAGATCTTCGCCGGACAGCCTTTTGGTGAAAACAGGCTCGGCCTGTTCGGCAGGCACATTCTCGTAGTCGATGTCCCGGCTGTATGCGTTTTGCGATTTGACCGCTACAGCATACGGGCTGTATGTCTCGAACCACCAGTCGATAACGCGATGCCAGTCGGCGAGAGTTTTCACGTCGATGTCGGCAGGTTTTGCATACGCCTCAATATTAGGGCCGGCAAACATCCCGACAATGCTGATATCCTGCATCAAAAGGGCGGGCAAAGCGGACTTGCGAAAGGGTTGCTCAAGCGCATTAACCTGACAGGATTCTATGCCGGCTTTTTCGCAGAGAATTTCCTTGTAAAAACCTTTGCGGCAGACCTTTTCGTAGCCGGAAACGACTTTTGCTATTGTCTCGCTGGATAGCTCAGGGACATCGTAGAGCTGCTGCATTGCGATTTCTACGGCCATACCGTAACCGGTGTTTCGCACGGCGGGCCAATAGGACTTCAGAATCTTCCATTTGTCCGCAGGCGGAACATCGGGCGAGAAGAACCTGTCGTACTCGGCCTGCGGCATGCCGCACGTGAGCATATCCGAGTCGATGTAATGGCTCAGCAGAAACGACCAGTCATTGCTCTGTATCCGGCTGTTAGAGGCGTTCAGTCTGTCGCGCTCTTCGATAAGATGCTCGTGCGTATCTATAAGCGGGGTTGAAAATACTTTGGCGAAGATTGTTTTGCGTATGTCGCTTTGAGATTCTATTTCTTTGCCGGTTATTCCGGCGAATCTCTCACCGTATGCGCGATTGGCAAAAAACGTCATGGCGCCGATTGTGCCGATGCCTTTCAGCGTCGTCCTGCGGGATATATTCTTTTTCTTTTTCAATTCTGAATCCTCCAAATTATTAGGGCTTGCGGATTAGTGTTATTTTTTGTCCTGCTGAAGTTGATACTACCAAGCTGTGTCCACTGTCACTGAAGGCAGTCCTTTCAATACCTTTGCTTTCGTAACCATTTTTTCCGAACGGATTTTCAAGCCGGCAGACACCGCCTTTTTCCGAAATGATTGTAACAGTCTGTGTCTGGCCGTCTCTGCGTTCGGAACTGACAAGAAAAGCACCTTCAGCACGGAGTGTTTTAAAGGATATGTCTTTCCAGTCGGCCGGAACCGCGGGGAACAGCCGGATCTTGCCACTGTAGCTTTGGAGCAGCATTTCCTGTAGCCCCGCTGCCGCGGCGAAGTTTCCTTCCAGCGTGAACGGCCTGTAGCGGAAATTCGAATATCCTTTGCCGGACTGGTCGCCGTTGCAATGGAAGCTGTTTCTCAGACAAAAGGCCGTCGAGAAAATCTCAAGCGCCATTTCAGCTTTTTCTCCATCTCTTGCCCTTGCGGCAAGATTTGCCAGCCAGCTAAAGCTGTATCCACACCACTGTGATGTTCCATTTTTTTCGAGGTCGGCCATTGAAGTTCGGATAATTGCCCGATCTTGCGGCCCGTTTTCCCAGCAGATCAGGCCCAGCGGATGTATCGCCATCAGGTGTGAAAAGTGCCTGTGCGAGGCGGCAAGAGGATAGTCTTTTGCAACAAGCAGCTTTTTGCTCTTCGGATCGATTGCCAAATCAGGCATTTCGAATAATACTTTTCGCCATCGCCGAGCTTCCTCGTAGTTGCCTGTTTTGTTTGCTAACTCGGCAGTCTTCTCTAATACCCAGCGGATCAAGGCGAGGTCGTAATTTGTTATCGTGGGAAACCATGCTTCGAGCCGGTTGTCGTTTATTTCAGGCGATGAACTTAAAGGCAGCATCCGTTTGCCATCGGGACCTTTCTCGGTTATCGCCTCCAGAAAGATAGAGGTCTCGCGAAGCCACGGATATGCACGGTTCTTAAGGAAGTCCCGGTCCATACTGTATCGCCATTGCAGGTAGAAATGATGGGCCAGCCAGGCGGCTGTCGTTGCCGAGTGGGTGTACTGGTGCCAGCCGCCAATCTGCTGCTGGTTAAGGTCTGCCGTCATGGGAACATTCAGGCCGGGCTTATCGAAGAATCGCTGCGTCCAGGATTTGGCGTTGTCTCTTGTTTCCCACAGCCATTTTACGAATCCAAGCGCTCCTTCGAGGTGGTTGCCGCTGTAAGCCGGCCAATAGCATAGCTCGGTGTTAAGGTCGTGATGGTAATCTCCCTTCCACGGCGGGATTTTCATGTCATCCGCGGTCCATGGGCCCTGCAGAGATATGGGCGGTGTGTCGGACCTTGCTGCGGCACCGAATTTGTACATCTCAAGATACCACTGCCGTTCGATGATTTTATTTGGAATCTGAATCGAGGATTTTTCCCAGTATGAATCCCACCATTGCCAGTGTGTTGAGAGGGAGTTGGAAAATCCCGCTTGCAAAGCCTTTTCACAATTGCTGCGGGCTGTCTTCAAAGGCTCTTCGGATTCTTTTGATGTAGCAATCGACCATGCCCCAATCCAGGCCGTCTCAGATTTCCGCCAGCAGAGGGCTACCGCGAACTTAAACCCGCCCCAGCCCTGCTGTAAATAGTCGGTCCAATTATCGCCGCCTGATTCAATGGGCGCTTCGTATCTAAGGCTCGCAAGGTCGCCGGCGCTGATTTTGCCGGGACCGGCATCGTCTGTAATCTTGCCCGCGAAAGGCGGGGCCAGCAGTTTGACGCTGACATCCTGAGCCGAATTAATGCGAATCATGCCGAACTGCTCGGAAGCATGTACAAAAACTTCCGCTTTGCAATTGTTTCCGAATTCGACAGTGGCCGTTGCACTGGCAATATCCAGCGACGCACTTTCGAAAACAGCATCGTCGCCGATAGTCAATTCGATGCGTCCGGCGGGTATTTTTGTCGGGCCGGGATTGCCGTATGGATCGTCGTAAAGACGATGCAGGTCTGCCAGCCGGCCTTCTTTGACCCACTGCCGCATGGTTCGATACGAATAATCTTTGCCGTGAAATTCCGGAACGGGCCTAAGGTCCCAAAGGTCGGTTCGGTCGAGCGATATTCGCAAAGGCTTGCCGTCTCCCCAGACTAATGCGCCAAGCAAACCGTTGCCTAATGGAAATGCTTCGTCCCAGACTATAGCGGGAGTTTTGTAGTGCAGGCCGTGCTCAGCTTCGGGCTGTCCGTAGGCAAGAGCTGCAATTGCAAGGCCGGCGAGAGTTGAACTAAGATACGTTTTAACCATTTTTAAGCTAGACAATCTTGACTCTCCATATATGTTCACAGGCTTTATGATTATATTGCTCTATTTGGAAAATGTCTCGTGAAATATATTGAAGCTCCGGGCCGCTCGCAATACAATTGGCACAGGTATAGCACCTTAATTTATAAATTGAGCATACGAGAAAGGATTTTTCAATGAAAGCACAGAATAATACTCCAAAGCAAGCCACTTCCCGCAGGGATTTTCTAAAGGCAACGTCCGGCGTGATAGCTGGCACAGCTCTGGCCGGTGCTATCGGCACGCGGGCCTATGCAGGCGAAAGCAACACAATTAAAGTCGCACTGGTTGGTTGCGGCGGACGAGGAACAGGCGCGGCGGCCAATGCGCTCTCGACAAAGGGACCGACAAAGCTTGTTGCTATGGCCGATGTTTTTGAGCAGCGACTTTCGAGCAGTCTCAATAATCTGAATAAATCTTTCGCCAAACAGATTGACGTGCCCACGGATAGGCAATTCGTTGGAATGAGCGGCTACAAAAAAGCCATAGATACAATCGCTCCGGGAGGGTTGCTTATACTGGCGACACCACCGGCGTTTCGACCGATTCATCTCGAATATGCCGTGGAAAAAGGCTGCAACGTATTCATGGAGAAATCTTTCGCCGTCGATGCTCCGGGAATTCGCCGCGTGCTGATGGCCGGCAAAACAGCAGAGAAAAAGAACCTAAAGATTGCCGGCGGTCTGATGAGCCGTCATTACATACCGCTCGAACAAGCTGTCGAAAAACTGCATGAAGGTCTCATCGGCGAGGTCATTACCTGCTGGGCCTACCGTGAGCATGCCCGTGTCGGATTCGCTCCGAGAGCCGCAGGGATGAATGAGCTGGCCCATCAAATTCGCAACTATTCCTGTTTCACGTGGCTTAACGGCAGCTTTATCCTCGACTGGCTCATTCACAACCTCGACGTCTGCTGCTGGTGCAAGGACGCCTGGCCGGTGTCTGCTCAGGGCCAGGGCGGCAGGCAGGTCCGAACCGAGCCTGACCAGTTGTTCGACCACTATTCAGTTGAGTACACTTTCCCGGATGGGACACGCCTTCATGCACAGGGCCGCCACATGGATAACTGCTGGGGCTTTTTCGGCGACATTATTCACGGCGCGAAAGGCTCAGCCGTTCTCGGCGAGGGCCAGCCCGATCCTCTCATTTTCAAAAGCCATCAGCAGAGCCCTGATAATGTAATATGGCGGTACAAAGGCCCACGCTGCGATGCTTATCAGAACGAGCACGATTTGCTCTTTGACGCAATCCGCAATAACAAGCCCTACAACGAGGCTGAACGCAGCGCTTACGGTGCCATGACCGGTATCTTGGGGCGTATGGCCGCCGAGTCCGGCAAGTTGATTACGTGGGAGCAGGCAATGGCTTCTGAATTGGTGCTGGCGCCGGGCCTGGATAATTACACTATGGATTCCGACGCGCCGGTCAAGCCGGATGCTCAGGGTAATTATCCCGTTGCGATGCCCGGAATAACTAAGGTGCTCTAAGGCTAATTGCATGAGGGAAGGTTTATGTCTGAAAAATACAATGTCGAACGTAAAAATATATCGGATTCGCAGTTCCGCCATGTCAACATGTCGGGTACCGTTTTCGAAGATGTCGACCTTAGCGGAGCAAAATTCTTCAATATCAACCTGCGAGGTGCAAATATCGGTGCCGTTGATTTCGGCGGAGCATCGTTTAGCTGCATGAATACCGGCGAAGACCGACCACGCCAACCGGTAGTTTTCAACAGCATCGAGCTTGATGATTGTACGATACAAAACAGCTTTTTTAGGAACACAAAGATTGTAAATTGCGATTTGACAGGTATGGCCATCGATGGCGTGTTGGTAACAGATATGGTCAAGGCCTATAAAATGTCAAACTCAAAGTCATAGCGCGCTTAATACAATATGAAGCAGAGAATATTATAGAGGTATGGTCGTATTAAGTTTTACTTCTGTTCGGCTGAATCGAGGGCGTTTTTAACACAGCGAAATCCGTATATATCATATCCGAAGCACACGTCTGCGTAGCCGGGATTTTCATTGTAGCGATAGCCGCTGCGGCAGCTTTCGGCGCTGAATTTCCATGCTCCGCCTCGCAATACTTTGGTCTCACCTGTTTCGGGCCCTCTCGGATTTTCTTTAGGGCTTTCCTGGTAGTAGTCCACCTTGTAAAAATCGTTGCACCATTCCCAGACGTTGCCGGACATGTCAAACAATCCCCATGAATTCGCCGGCTTTTGACCAACCGGGTGTGGTTTTCCGTTGGAATTGTCTTCGAACCATGCGTAAGCCTTCAGCTTCGATTCATCGTCCCCGAAGAAATACGCCGTCGTCGTTCCCGCCCGGCAGGCATATTCCCATTCCGCTTCCGTCGGCAGCCTGTAGCCGTTCGCGATAAAATTACATTTCCACGTATTCAGATCATAGCAGGGTTCAAACCCCTCGGCCTCGGAGCGGGCGTTGCAGTATCTTACAGCGTCGGACCAGCGCATCTGCTCGACGGGATTTGTCTTTGACTTCCAGCGTGAAGGATTGTCACCCATCAGTTTTTCGTATTGTTCTTGTGTAACAAGGTGCGTGTCGATATAGAACGCACTGACGGTGACTTCGTGGGGTGGAGAGTCTATCTCGTTTTCATCGCCCATGATAAACGTCCCTTCCGGAAGCAGGACCATTCCCGTTTGGGATTCGGTCTTAGTTTGCGTCTGGTTTTTGATTTGGCTCGATGTATTCTCCGGGGCCTTCTGTTTGCAGCCTTGGAACAGAACAATGCTTACTGGTAATAGAAGAACGAGTAGAATATAATGTCTCATGATGTTAGGTTTCCTGAATTTTTACTGTTTATCTTGAAGATTAAGATGTTGTAGGGTGTGCAAATTCTGTTTTTGCACACGCGTTAATTGTGTTGATTATTGTCCGCGTGTGCAACGAGTTGCACACCCTACGATATAACAATTTTAATAATCTGTCCATATTTCATAGCCGTCAGCGTTTCTAAGGCATTTTTTGCACCGTGTAATTATCTGCTGGGCTATTTCAACCGCCTTTGGTGAGCTTGTACATCCGTAACCGGCCTGCTGTAATAGTTTTCTGGCTATCCTGTGGCACTGGGCGACGAGATCGTCCTGTGCTCCGCCCATCCGCCTCCATTTCATGCTGAGATCCTCATAGGCCTTCAGATTTCCCGGCTGCTTCTTTTGAGTCAGGGCTTTGGTTTGTTGGGCCAATTCATCGGTATATTCCAGGCTCATAATAAGTTCCTGCTTGCTTTGATATTCCTCCGGTATCTCCTGTACGATTGCTTCCATACGGTCAAGGAACAGTTTTAACTCGCTGGCGGATTCTCGTGCTTGATCCAAGAATTCCACCATGTCACGGGCAAAAGCCTGATATTCGCCGATTCTCCCCATGTGCTGTGTAACGAAAAAGACCATATCATCGACTGCCCCTTCGACGTATTCTTTCTTTTGCACTTCCTGCCCGGCGTCGAAGACGGCCTGTATCGCTTCGGTGCATCCGCACGTGCATGCACGGCGAACTCCCTCGGCGCCTCTTCTATGGTGTGTTCTTAGTTTGCGGCCCGGAAGGTCAAGTATTACGTCGCATGTCTGTCTGCCCAGCGTTGCTCTTAAGATATCGACGGGAGCAAGAACTGCCTCAGGAGTATCTTTTCTCTCTAAAAAATAGATTATCGATTGCCCCCTAGGCGGTATTTTTTTGCTGAGATAATAGGAGGCTCTATCGCTGCTAAACCAGACGGGATAGATATAGTGACCTATTACACCCCGCCAGATTTTGTCTTTCGCTTCTCTGAAAGTGTAAGTGGTCTGCACCCGGCCTTCGGAAAGCTGTGTTATCCATTTTGCCCGAAACGGCCTTTTCCATTCGATCGTGACTTCTTTCTCCAGGTATGTCGGCTTTAATTCTTCCTCGTGCCAGATACCCGGTGAGCTCAGGATGGCCAGATATAAACTCTTGCCGTCATTGTCAAAATCGATAGAGTCGAAAGGCGGTGATTCTTGCTGATTACCTCCCAGCGCGAGTTTCATTTGTTGTTTTCCCTCGGGCCAGGTGACAACCAGCATATCATTTTGACCTTCAATCAATCCTACGAAAAGATTTTCCGTGGGAATACAAAGAATATTCATCGAAGCGTAATCGCCTGGACTATATATCAGATCATCGCCGATGAAATTCGGCACAATGCCGTGTGCAATAGGACTGATGAGGCTTATCCCCTTCATGTGGCGGTCTGGTTTGATATCGACAATCCCGGCTTTGTCGAATGCGATCACGGCGGTTAAGCTCTTTCCTTCGCCGGAGAATGTCACTTCCAAGGCTGCCTGGTCGCCCGTATTCTGCAATATAGTATAGTGTGTAATTACTGCCGGTTTGTCTTTAAGCTCAAGAGGGGCAAATTCCAGCTTTTTGCTGTTCGAGTCTGTTTTCGAGTAGATAATTGCTCGGCCTGTATTAGACCTGAAAACAACGGTTAAGTGCTCATTTTCTACTACTGCGTCGCCATTAAAAGTGTATTCCCGGCCGTAATATCCCGGATCGGAAAACGCTATGAATGGATTGGATTCGAGCGTCAGAAGGTCGGAAGGCACAGGTTTCCAGTTCGTTCTATTTCGCAAATCGACCACATCGCCAAAAGGTGAAATCGTGTCCCATATCAGTGTGTTCGGCATCTTTTCCTCACTGCCAGCTACTGGTATCCCCATGCTCGTTAACAGCAGAAGAATTAATGCTTTTTTCCACAAAGGGAATCCGGAGATTCTAATGATCCGATTAGGCTTCATAATAAATATCTCTTTCGAATTGATTGTCCCTTTGGCTGGGAGAGTCTTCTCCTGAGATAAAGTTCAACGGTAATTATATTGAGCTTAGCTTATCGCGGTTCTCATAGACCTTGATAATAGCGTCGGCTACGTTATCCATATCCTCTTTTGTTCCAAGCAGCGGCCCGGACGCCCAAATCATCGCCATCTCCTGACATACCTGGTCGCACACCGGACAGGGGACCTGCCGGCGATATTCTTCGAGTCGCTGTCGGGAGAACATTTTCTTATAGACCGGCCGCTCCAGAATGTGCTCTATCCACGGTTCGCGGTGCAGGCCTCTTGCGATATATGGGCTGAGACTGATTCCTTCGGCGGAGACGGCCTTGAGAAACTTGCTGCGGTCGGCGTCGTTGAAGTGCTCCTTTCGATAGCTCATGGG
>JAFGPJ010000421.1 GCA_016936275.1 Sedimentisphaerales bacterium | reverse complement strand
GTATTCCCAGAGTTGATCGTTGGTACAAAGCTTTCGCTGACGGCAGTCTTTCAGCGCTTCCAGGGCTATATCAAGTCCGATCTTATTTCGATACTTGAAGCAATCAGCTATTGTTTTTGCTGGATTGAAAATATTCACTTTTACACCTTCAATTTGGTGACTCTCACATCCTTTCGAAAGGGCCAGGCCGGAAAAGCGCATAATCCTGACCGGCGGTTGCGCTCCCCTATCCATAGAATACTTAAGTGGTTACAATATAAGGACTTAGGTATAGTAAAATTGGAGGCGGGGGGATTCGAACCCCCGTCCCGAGATGCTTCAAGACAAGCTTCTACATGCTTAGTCGCTTAATCGTTTTTTCGCCTTGTTAAACGCCAAGCGACAGGCACTTAATTCGGCTATTTCGGAGAAATCTCACCTTGCCGGCCCGAACAACCGGCTCGGCCAGCCTGCTGATTGACGCCCTTACCTAACCCACAGGCAAAGTCAGGCAGGACGGGCCGCTAATTAAGCAGCCATGCGCAACTGAGAGTTGCCAATTAAAATTTGTCGCCGGATTATTAGCCAGGCCAACCGGCGTCCTGGACATGCAACTTGGCTGTCGGCCATCCGGTCGAAGCCATTCGCCCCCGTATTCACTTTTCAAATCCACCTGCCGACGCTCAATTACTCCCCGCAATCTAAAGCCAATTATAACACTTACTACGTTTTACCACAAGAAAAGTTTGTTCCGGGCTTAGTTCTTAGGATGATTCTACGGTATACTCTCCATATCTCGCATTCCGAACAATACAGGATAGGATTCAGTTTGGCAATAAATGATCTTCGAATCACCCTATAGCCAGAATTCCATAAACTCTACTTCTTAGAAACAGTTTTGCTTTTTACCTTTTTCTTTGCCGTTTTCCGACCGATTGTTTTCTTATCCAGCGGTTCCACAATTCTAAAGACGGGAATTGATAGTGAAGGTAAACCCATTCTTACAATAGTATTCTGTACGAATTCGCGCCAGTATGGCCAAGAATTATAAATGCCATTTAGATTTGCAAACCGCTCGAAGCCTTTTTGAGTTAGACCCTCAAAGTTTTCTATTGTATACGACAAGAGAAAGGAAGCATCGATCAGAATGACTGGTTGAGAAGTCTTACTCTCAATAAAAGCCTCAAAATGGAATTTCGCAATCACAACTACATATCCGCTCTTCCTGTCCACCTGTACTTCAGTTGAATAGTTGATATCGAATGTTTTTTTCCCAGATGTGGCTCCGGGGATCTGATCACATTTCGAGCTTACCAACCGAATATCTTTCAACCGGACTCGATCAGAAACCAATAGACCAGCATCGAACTTTTCTTTATTTTTCGAAACTTTCGTCTTTACCTTTCTTTTCGCCATAACTTAAGCCGCCTGTGTTATCTCTTTTCGCTCTTCTATACTGATCTCTTGATATTCAAACTGTCTCATCGTAGCCTCCATTGCTGGTGCCCATTGGTCAAAAGTAGCACCCTCGAGTATACTATCGACATCAAGGGGCACAGCAGTCACATCGAGCTTTGAATCAAGGGAATATAAGAGATCGGCTACTGTCGAGAGTCGCATATTTTGGTCTCCACTCAGTAGCTGCGTAATATTACTTTTGCTCACACCCGCAAGGCGTGAGAGTTCTGCTTTGCTAATATGCTTCTCGTCCATAACTTTGCAGATTGCTTCTGTGGTCTCAAATATCAGATCCTCACGAAAGTAGAGTTTTCTACCTTCTTCGTCAGACATAAGCTTTTCTATAAATGTTTTAGCCATTTTAGGAACTCCTTATTCACAAATTACGACAATAATGAAATATGCTCATTCATAATAACTTCTGCACGTTCGATTTGCCTTGAAGGAGTATCACCAGTTTCCTTGTTGAAGCCGTGAGTAAGCAACCAAGTTTTACCTAATTGAAAACACAAAACTCGAACCTTAGGGTGTATCTTAAATTCATATATTTTCCCACTATTTCCACCCAACTTTCTGAATCTTTCTGTGTTATGAATTCTGCCAACTTGCGCCATCTTGATGAATGATTTTGCCAGCTTCGCCCAGTCAGATAGCTTCAGATTCTCTATATATTCTAACGCAGGTCTCTTGCCGCTGAGGCGACGAGCATAAGCGACTATTGCACATGGCCCTTTTACCAATGGGTCACTACTAAAATCTACTACAGGTTTATTCGTCATTTGTTCGCTGACAGTTTAATTATAACTTAACTTTCTTCAGAAGTCAAACCAAAATGTCAAAAAAAGTAAAAAACTAACAAGTTATTATCATTACAGAAAAACGACTAAAATGCAATACATATAGTGGCTACAGTTAAAAAAATGCCCATATATAGGTGTTCTTTTTGCCTCATCGTTTTTACCTAATATCTTGCATTTTTACAAATTTCAACGGCAATATCAAAAATAAATCTGAGACTAATAACAAAATCCAAGCTAAAAGACGGAATACTAGCACCTATTCAACATGCTCCACCAACGGGCTTCTTGTGCGCTACAAACAAACGAGCAGTGTAAGCTATACCGCATATACAAATATATTCCCGATCAAGGAAAATTGCAAGAAAAGTTTGTTTTGTGTCTGTGTAGTTTTGGTTCAGAATGGGCGGGATTCGATTGACATCGACCTTCCAGTAGATTATCTTAAATCAAGTTTGGATATTGACGGAGAGGCACAAAATGAAGAAACAATTGACACTTTGCGTTAATATTAATGCCGCGATCATAATCGTTCTGTCGGCCTATGCATTGCTGGTCCCGGCGGGGATGTTAATACGCAGCCTTCGTGACCCTTGTTTATATAGTGGCAGTCAGCTCCGCTGTGCGTTTCACTGGCACAGGACGCTCTCACCCAGATACGAAAAATGGGCCCGCCGGCGGGTCGAGTCCGGGGCTGTGGCAGCACTCACTACTACGGATATAGCCGGAACTGAATGGCCGGTATTTGGCTCGGTTTTCTACCTGTGGGCGACCGAAGCATTGCAGGAAGCACACTATATGAACCCAACGCTGGCATCTTCTTCACCACAAAGCTATGCACGGGGGGCGATAACCGCGGCCACAGAACTGCTCGTCGATCCAAATCACGCCGCCTGGGTAAAAGAACACTGGGGCAAGGACTATCTGACGAAGGAAAACCTGTTTTATCGGATGCTCCTGATAAGCGGGCTGACAAGCTATCAGAAGCTGCTCGGCGACAAAAAGTACGAGGAACTTTTGCGCAACCAGGTCGAGTCGCTGGCATGCGAACTCGACGCATCGCCTTACGGGCTTTTGGACGATTATCCGGGACAATGCTACCCCGTTGACGTCCTGCCGGCGATTGCCGCAATCAGACGGGCTGACAAAGTGCTTGGCACCAATCACTCCGAATTCGCAACTCGTGCGATTCGAGGATTCGAAGGCTCGCGTCTCGACGAAAATACGGGCCTACCGGCATATATTGTTGATTCCAAGACCGGCCAGGCCAAAGACAGCGCACGCGGCGTAGGGATGTCATTCATGCTTATCTGGGCGGCCGAATTGTGGCCGGAAACCGCCCGGGACTGGTACGCAAAATATGAAGAGCAGTTTTGGCAGCAGGGAAAATGGTTTGCCGGCTTTAGGGAATACCCGAAGGGAATCGACGTTGGACGGTTCGAATTCAGTGACGTCGACGCCGGGCCTGTCATAGGCGGATATGGTGTGGCGGCAAGCGCTTTCGGCGTCGGAGCGGCAAAAGTAATGGGACGGCCCGACCAAACATATCCGCTTGCTGCACAGGCAATCGTTGCCGCATGGCCGCTTCCGGATGGAACGATGCTGGGGCCGCGCATATTGTCAAGCTTCTCCGATGCACCGTACCTGGGCGAGGCTGCTCTGCTGTTTGCGATGACGCGCAGGCCTTTCGAAGTGTCCAAAGTAATCGACCGCGGCAAGCTGCCCTGGTCGGTGTACGCCGGCGTTCTTTTGGGTATATGTCTCGGAACATACGAAGTCCTTGCCACAGTTTTTAAGACGCGGCGTTGGCATAAACGCAAAGCCGAACTGAACGTGCCCGCTGCCGCCCTGCAGGTATCTGTATGGTCGCTATTGATAATCGCCGCCGTACTCACCTGGACCATGTTGAGCGTCTGGATTGGATTGATATTCCTGCTGACGGCTCAACTGATACCCTTGAGGGTAAAGTTGCAGCCTAAAAATGCCAATCTGGCTGGATAATCAGACCGTGGGGTAAACCCATGGCTTGCGGTATTCGCGACGGAGCAGCTTGTTCGCATCGGGGTCACCGAAGATTCTTTCAGTCTCGCCGTCCCATTGGACGCTCCGGCCAAGCTTCAGCGAAAGCATGCCGAGCAGGCTCATATTCGTCGAGCGGTGTATCAGTTCGATATCGCAAACGGGCCGGCCGCCGGTCTCGATACACTTCAGAAAATCAACCCACAGCTCCCTGATATTCTGCTGATCCGGCTCATTGAGCTGCGGCTCTTCGTGAATCTCCTTCTGCCCCCTGCCGGTCGGGAAGAACGTCCAGCCGTTCTTCCAGCCCATGTGGAACGTGCCTTTGGTGCCGTAGAAATAGCAGCCGACGCTTTCGGTCTTCTCGGCCTGGTTGCCCGCAAACTGCCGGTGCTCCCAGAATGCCGTGAAATCATCGAACTTATACGTGGCGATCTGATGATCAGGCGCATCGGTGGTTTGCTCGGCTTTAGTGAAAACCGGCGGGCCTTTAATCGGCCGTCCGCCGGATGAGTAAACGGTCTTTGGCCACTTCTCCTCCATAATCCAGAGAATCTGGTCCACCCAATGCACGCCCCAATCTCCGAGCGTGCCGTTACCATAATCGAGGAATTGCCGAAAGCCCCTCGGGTGCATTTTCCTGTTGTACGGCCGCAGCGGTGCAGGCCCGCACCAGAAGTCCCAGTCCAGGCCGGCGGGCGGTTCCTCGTTTTGCGTCGGCTCTTCAGGGCCGCCTCCGGAAAGGACAAACGCTCGGATCATGCCGATTTTCCCCGCCCCGCCTTCTCGCAGGAATTTCATTCCGGAGACGTTGTGGGGCGATACCCGACGATGCGTACCGACCTGGACGACACGATTCGCGGCTCGGGCGGCGTTGACCATCGCCCTTCCTTCGGCGATCGTATGGCTTATGGGTTTTTCAACGTAAACGTGCGCCCCGGCTTTGACCGCGGCAATGGTAGGCAATGCGTGCCAGTGATCCGACGTAGCAACGATGGCAATGTCCGGCTTTTCCTTTTCGAGCAGCTCGCGGTAGTCCTTGTATTTCCTGGGTTTATCGCCCGTCAGCGATTCGACCTTTTCAGCAGCCGGATCAAGTTGTCGCTGGTCAACATCGCATAGGGCAACCATTTTGCACCGGCCGGATTTTATTGCTTCACCAGCGATATTCATGCCCCACCAGCCGCTGCCGATAAGGGCGGTACGATAAGTTTTGCTTCGCCGTGAGGCGTCCCTTACGGGACTACCGGCCCTTATTACATTCGGGACCGATAGGGCCAGTCCGGACGCCACCGAGCTTTTAAGAAATGTCCGACGATCAATAGCCATGATATCTCTCCTTTTTGGATTCTCTATGCTCGATGCTCGCCTCTGGATTCTCGATTATCTCCACAGAACGCTTTTCATCGTATGCCTGACGAGTATCCAGTATCTAGTATCGAGTATCATTCAAGGCCTTTAATCTAACACCCCACCCCTGCAAGTCAACGAAAAATTGGCTTTGTTTTCTTGTACCCCAAAGACCGATGTATTTCGATAAGCTCCTTTCAAACAATGCTTTACGCTGTTTTGCCAACCTGTAAATTGGCTTTGTTTTTTCAAATTGGTCTTAGAACCCACAGCAGTGCTGGGGGCTAAATAGAATTGGGTTTGTTTTTCGATGCCTAAAACCTCCCAAAATCATAAAAATCTCCATAAATCTTTGCCATTAATAATTTAACGCCATTTTACCCATTTTAACATTGGCTTTGTTTTTTCAACTTGTGTTAAACGCAGATTAACGACGATTCCTGATTTGCTGATCCTACCTTTCTTTATTCTGTTTTCTGAATTCTGGCTTCTGATTTCTGATTTAACGAACCATAACCTATCAACTTTGTAACTTTACACTTTTAACTTTAATTTGTATGTTAACTGTATATTATATCATATCAAGAGTTAGAAATCAAGTGAAATATGAAAAAATCTCCGTGATAAGGCGTTCTTTGGCATACCCCAGAAGCCGTAGAAGACTCAGAGAAATAAATCTTCAATCGAAAATCGACAATCGTAAATCTATTCGGTTTCCCACCAAAGTCTTGGATAATCCTGGCCTTCGTTAATCCACCAGAAGTCCTCCGCACCGTTCTCTGTCTCATTCACGAAATCCCAGCCGGCTTCCAAAAATGTGAGGGCAGTTTGCATCTCGGCAGTTGTCTTGCCAATGCCTCCTGCACTGCTTGGTTGCCCGGATGCCTCTACATTCCAGAAGCTCGATAAAGTGTTACTATGCTGGTTTCTACCCACGAGGCCGCCTACATTTGTATCTCCACTGACAATACCGAAACTGTAGCTCATAATGATACTACTACTTAAATCATTGAGGCCTACAAGACCACCGACACTATAAATACCTTCGACCGATCCCGTGCTATAGCTGTTCAAGACAGTCCCCCCCTGATTACATCCCACCAAACCACCGGCGCTATAACCACCAATGACTGAGCTTGTGCTGTAACTCGATGTGATGTAACCACTGTTTTTTCCTACCAATCCTCCAAGAGGTCCACCGCCGGTGACATTTCCAGTAGAATAGCAGTTCAAGGAACTACCAATATTATAACCTATTAAACCACCAAGATAAAAACTTCCAGCAACATCAACGTCAGCATAACAATTTACAATCTCCGAGTTATTCAGACCCACAAGGCCTCCTACATTTTCATTCGACTTCCCACCAGAGACATAACCCTCGGCGTTGCAGTTGACAACACGACTCTCGTTAAATCCTATCAAACCCCCGATATAATGACTATAACCTCCAATAGTGATATTCATACCGGTATGGCAAAACGAGATTTCAGCTCCAGAACAGTTCCGACCTACAAGACCACCAAGATTATAAGTACTTACCCCAAAAGAAACATTTCCATTCGCGGAGCAATTGGTAATTTTCCCTTGATTCGCGCCAGCAAAGATACCGACATTATCTGATACACCTATACCTTTGACAATAGCGTCCTGAAGTATTAGATCGTGAACATAACCTCCAGAACCAATATGACCAAACAAGCCGAAAGAGAATGCCGGAATACTATCAGCTCCCATCGTCAGATTACTAATCACATGATTTCCGCCGTCAAATGTACCGGCGAAATCGGTTCCGAGACAAACACCGATACGAGGTACATTTATACCCGCAAGGTCTAAATCCGAAGCGAGCACTAATACCTCATCCCAAAGAATACTCGCCGTGCCGATGCGAGCAAATTGATCTGCAGAGTCGATAATGAATGGATCCTCTTTTGTACCACTGCCATCAAGCCAGTCTATAACAGGTTCAGGGATAATTTGTCCAGCTTTGTTTTCCCACACAAGGCGCGGATAGTCATTACCGGGATCCAGAATCCAGTTCGGATTACCTGCCCATCCGTTGAGGCTATAGACCTTAGGATCCATCATTTGGTTAGTCGTTAAACCCATCCCTCCGTCACTACGAAAGATACCGCTAATCTCGGTGTTCCAGAAACAGTTGATAATGTTTGGATCCGTGTACCCCTCGCTCCCAATCAAACCACCCTCAAATGAATCTTCTGGATATTTGTTGAGAATGCTACCTACAGAATAGCAGTTGACCACTTTCCCTATATTATATCCAACCAGGCCACCTAAGTTTAGACTAAGTGATATGCAATGAACATCGACGATTGCATAAGAATCGGAAATAGTACCACTATTTCCTCCAACCAAGCCGCCGATAAGGTCATTCCCGGTCAACTGACCACTGGCGTAGCATCCAGAGACATCACCATAGTTCGATCCAACCAAACCACCGAGAGTTTGAATATAACCGGTTGTTTCAGCGCAGGCGTAACTGTTCACAAGCTTGCCTTTGTTAAGTCCCACCAAGCCGCCTCCAGTGATAAATGGGTCACTATGTCCAGCCAGAATTATGTTGGTGTTGCTATCTGTGATTGTGCCTTGCTGATTGTTATATCCAACAAGGCCGCCGATATATCCATACCTAACTCCACCTGTATATCCATCTACAGAGCAATCAATAATATGACCATTGTTCTGTCCAGCTAAGCCACCAACAAACTCTGAGTATTCTTCACCAATAATATCTGCACTTGTAATACCAAGGTTCCTAATAACCGCACCTGTACCCAACGAGCCAAATAGACCTAAGTCAACTACTCCCTGAATCTTCAATTTGGATATAACAAAACCAGCGCCATCCAATGTGCCATCAAAAATTACTATAGGTGGCGTACTCCATGTTATACCGGACAAATCGATGTCTTGTGTTAGTTTATAGTATGCAGAATGATCGTACTGATTAATGGCGCCAAGATCCCCCGCTGTAGTGATTCTGTACGGGTCATCTTCTGTGCCGTTGCCATACAATTCTGGTGGCTGAAATGTCTCAGAGAGGACTGTCAGTATGGGATATCCTCCGATCTTTGGTATTAGCCACAAATCGGCAGTGCCATTAGCACGTTCACCTACAAAATCCCATCGAGCAGCAGTGTAAGAATTTGCATCCTGCATTTCAGCCGTACAAATTCCCACACCACCTGCACTTGTAGAGATGCCACTCGCTTCGATGTCCCAAAAGCTACTACCTATATATGATCTTTCGGCTTCTCCAACAAGACCACCAAGTCCATAGCTCTGAATACCACCGGAAACCTTACCAACTGCGTAGCAAAGGTATATGAGGCCTGGTGAATGCGACGTATGGTGCTCATAGTGGATGATAGCATCATTGTGCCCGACTAAACCCCCAAGATAGTTGCAGCCTGTTCCACCTTGTACGTTTCCGCTGGCATAACAATTAATTAAAATACCTCCATTGGTACCGGCTATACCTCCAAGTTCCTGACCATTGTCACCAGCGTAGACATTGAAGGAAGATGAGCATTGCGTGATTCTTACACCGAACCATACATAACCTACGAGTCCCCCAAGCGAACCTGCGTTAGTACCGATGCTCGCAAGCCCGGTTGAAGAGCAATTTGTTATAGAGCACCTTTCGACATATCCTGCTAATACACCGATATATTGTGAACCATCGCCAGCTCTAATTGACGCGTTTTCAATCCGTAAGTTATGAATCCGACCTCCTTCATCAATCTTCCCAAACAGACCAAGGAAGTGTGCAGTGCCACTCTGGATAGTCAGATACGAAATGGTGTGACCATTTCCATTAAAGACGCCGGTAAAGGGAGTTCCCTGAAAATTTGACTCAACTGCATTAACATCCGGAGAAATAACAGCCCGGCTAAAAATCTTTCGGCTTGGGAGGTTGGGATACAAATCGATGTCTGAGGTCAGGATGAAGTGCTTGTTATAATACTCGGGGCTTTCTCCAAGCAGCATCAGGTCGCCGACTGTGGCAATTTGATACGGATCATTTGGATCGCCCGTTCCGCCAGAAAACTCAGCAAATAAGGTTAAAGGCTGCAATATTAGACAAATAATTAGTATCATCCCGCGTTTCATGGTTACCTTAGACATAGTCATATCCTCCAATATAGCCCTAAAAAACAGCCGAAATTACAATTATTCAAATGATTCTCTATATCAAAAGTCCATTTACTCATCCGTTCGTTACACTTTTTTTGCAAAATATTCAGATAACAATAAGTTTTAGCAAATTCGGCATTTCATTGCCGTAAAAGCACAAATTGTTTAAACAAGACACGATCTTTTTGAATACCAATCCGCCCTGTTTTCGGGCTACAAATATGCTACCGAACCGAAGCTACGGATTCTCAAAATCTTATTGGCTTCCGGCGAGCGATTGGAGTATTATACACATCCATACTTCTTTAGGAGAAATGGTTCGACAGGCTCACCATCCTGAGCTTGTCGAAGGAATGTGACAAATGGTCAGAATAATGAGATTTCTAACGTTCTTAGTCGTTGCCGGTTCGCTCGGTTCGATATGTCAGCCCCGTAAGGGGTTCTGTGAAGGGCAGAATAACAAAGCACAATCCGGAGAGCAATATCCTTGCCGCTGGGTGTATGTATCGAGGTCGCTCAATCGAGACAGCGATGTTGTAGATATCAAGAACATCGTTAAAACCGCTTCGGAGTCGGGGCTTAACGGCATGGTTTTGGCCGCGGGGCTCGACAGGCTCGACGACAGGAACCCGGCATACCATCAAAGGCTCAAGCAGGTCAGCCAGCTTTGCAAACAACAGAATTTCGAGATTATCCAAATTATCTTCTCAGTCGGATACGGAGGTTCGATACTCTCTGAAGACAGGAACCTTGCCGCAGGTTTGCCGGTAAAAGACGCCCTGTTTGTCGTTCAGGACAATCAGGCGCATTTTGTGCCGGCAGCGACCGCAAAAACCACGAATCCGGGATTCGAGCAATACACCGGAAACAACCTTAAGGGATACAACTTCCATGACCGGCCCGGTGAGGTTTCATTCATAGACACCAGAATTTTCAGCAGTCCACAGGATGGCCAAGCCCACGGGCAAGCTTCGCTGCGGTTCGAGAACTTCGGCAAGTACGAGCACGGCCACGCAAGAGTCATGCAGGAAATAAAAGTCGATCCGTATCGATGCTACCGTGTAAGCTGCCTGGTCAAGACCGACTCGCTGCAGCCGGAAGGGACATTTCATATCATGGTTCTGGGTCCGGACGGGCGAGACCTCGCACCCTGGGACCCGAGGGTGCCGTCAACATCTGACTGGCGGCAGGTTACGATGGGTTTCAACAGTCTGGGCTATGAAACGGTTAGAATCTACCTCGGCGCATGGGGCGGGCAATCAGGCCGGTTCTGGGTCGATGAGCTGACGGTCGAAGAGGTCGGCCTGCTCAATGTCCTGGGACGCCCCGGCACGCCTGTAACGGTAAAGGACGAGCAAAACGGATTCATCTATAAAGAGGGCAAAGATTACGCCCCGATAGCGGACCCGCAGTTGAACTTTCGCTTCGATCATGAATCCGTCCCGATAGAAATACCGCCGGGCAGCAAAATCAGAAACGGCACGCGACTGAGGGTAAGCTATTACCACGGCATGGCAATTAACAACGGGCAGGTGACGGTTTGCATGTCCGAGCCGAAAGTTTATGAAATATGGGACAAACAAATCAGGCTGCTGCAGGAAATTCTCTCGCCGAGCAAATATCTTCTGAGCATGGACGAAATCAGGGCGGGCGGCTCGTGCCAGGCTTGCAAAAAACGCAATATGACGATGGCACAGATACTCGGCGACTGCGTTACAGAGCAGGTTCGGATAATCCGCAACGTCAACCCGGCGGCCGAGATTTTAATCTGGTCTGATATGCTCGACCCGAACCATAATGCCCACGACAATTATTATCTCGTTGACGGCGACTTTACCGGATCATGGAATTACGTCCCCAAAGATCTGGTGATTGTCTGCTGGTATTACGACAAGCGTGCCGAGAGTCTTGCTTTCTTTTCTTCGCTGGGATTCAGGACTTTAGCCGGTGCTTATTACGACGGCGATACTCTGGACAATCCCAGCGGATGGCTCGACGTGCTGGAGGCCACGCCCGGCGCCATCGGTATTATGTACACAACGTGGCGGAACAAATACGACCTTCTGGCGCCGTTCGGGAATCTTGTTACCGAACGGGGCAGTTTGAAATAAGAATACACGGAGTGTGGAAGGAACACGCAATTATGGCTCAAAATACAGCAACATCAAAAAAGCACAAATCCCGGCGTGAATTTTTAAAGCGAGCCGGCAGCGTCCTGGCCGGAACGGTGCTGGCCTCTCATGGAGTCCTGGCGGTCAATACCGCTCCTAAGAAGGTTCGCATCGGCGTTGTCGGAGGCGGGTTCGGCACATCTTTTCAATGGCACGAGCACCCGGACTGCATCGTACAGGCCGTCAGCGACCTTCGTGAGGACAGGCGAAAGGGACTCATGCAAGTTTACAACTGCGCGACGGCTTATAACTCGCTCGAAGAGTTAGTGCTCGCCAGGGACATCGATGCCGTAGCTGTATTTACCGATGGCCCGCTTCACGTCCAGCACACAGTTGAGGCGATGAAAAACGGCAAGCATGTAATTTCCGCCGTGCCCGCAGCATGGGCGACAATCGAGCAGGCGGAATTGCTGCTGGATACCGTGAAAAAGTACGGTCTGACCTACATGATGGCCGAGACCGGCCATTACCAGCAGTCCACAATCTCGGCACGAAAATT
>JAFGPJ010000420.1 GCA_016936275.1 Sedimentisphaerales bacterium | reverse complement strand
CCGAGGATGCCGACTATCAGCGGAATAAGGAGAAGGGGCTATTCACCCGAATCGATCCGGGAATTCTGCAGGCGAATCGGCGTCAACAAGTTTAACAGCACCATTGACATTGCGCTGCTGGAACATTGTCTGCGGGAGGACTTGAACAAAACCTCGCCGCGTGTTATGGCTGTGCTTCGGCCGCTCAAGGTGGTTATCGACAACTACCCCGAAGGCCAAACCGAAGAGCTTGATGCCGTCAATAATCCTGAAGATCCGAACGCCGGCACGAGAAAAGTGCCCTTCTCACGAGAGCTTTATATCGAGCGGGATGATTTTATGGAAGAGCCGCCCAGGAAATTCTTCCGTCTTGCCCCCGGCCGGGAAGTTAGACTGCGATACGCCTACTTCATCACATGCACGAACGTAGTGAAAGGCGAAAACGGTAATATTATGGAGCTGCATTGCACCTACGATCCGGCCACACGGGGCGGTGATGCTCCGGACGGGCGCAAGGTCAAATCGACGCTGCACTGGGTCTCGGCCCGCCACGCCATCGAGGCCGAAGTGAGATTATATGACCATTTGTTCACAAAGGAAAATCCCGATGATGTGGCCGAAGGCGAAGATTTCAAATCCAATCTGAATCCGAACTCATTGGAGGTGCTGGCTTCGTGCCGCATCGAGCCTTCACTTACAGAAGCAAAGCCTTTGGGCCGCTATCAGTTCGAGCGACTGGGCTATTTCTGTGTTGACAAGGACAGCACAAAGCAAACGCTCATCTTCAACCGCACCGTCGGCATTAAAGACACTTGGGCCAAAATCCAGCAATCCCAGCAAAAATCGTGACTCGTCAATCGTGGCTTGTAACTCGTGAAATTATTTACCGCCTGAAAATATATTGAGTGGCAGCGTCAAGCGCAGCTTGGCGATGGCTAGCAAAAATATAATGCTATCGAGTAACTTACTGTTGAATACCTAGCAATACGGTGTTAATAAAATACTGGCCAACTTCTGTTACGAACATTCCAAGTCCACAATGATTAATTTTTACCTCGAAGTCGATGTTACCCCTGCCATAGTTTTGTCTGTTCCAGAACATATATGTCCCATTTCGCACATCAATCTCGAAATTAGCGTGTGCAAGTGCATTGCGCATATACTTCAAAAAGTCTATGGCGGTCATATTCTGGTTACCAGCGTGGAAATCAAATCGGTTTCGAGTTGTAAATGAAAAATCCGGAAGATATTGTTGCCTTCGTTCCCACATACCTCTTGGCACAACCAATAGACCATAAAGAAGCATTAGCAGGGTACCCTGGTTTTTTAGATGAAAACCTTGACAATTTTGCAATCCTTGCGAATTTTTGAAATCCTCCCAGAACCTTGCTATTGTTGTTTGAGGGCAATATTCTAATGTTTCTTGAAAGCGAAAAAGGAATTGCCCAGTAAACCATACCCAACGTGGGATTTCATTTTGATATCCGTCCTCTTCTCTAAATTCGTTGTAATCGCACATATCTTATATCCCCCAATAAGATGATTATCTCCCAATTTGTTTTTTACTCGCACTTTCAGCCCTGATTTATTTCGACATAAAATTGATATGACTGTAATTGGTAATTGATTCTTGATATTCGATGCTCGATTCTTGTGGACATCCATCGCAAAGCTGCGTCCCCCAGCTTTGTTCAGGGCAGGCTTGACGCTGCCACCCACCACCTATTGAGTTCTATGAGAAATGTGTGGCTAAAAAACTGCCTTTTAACGATTTTTCGCAGTTTCGTTCATGATTTTTCGTAGGAATGACGATATAATTCTTGTAATTTGTAAAATATAGTTTACAATATACAAGAATGATCGAAAGAATCTTGCAAAATCAGATTATACAATCCTTGCAGCGATTTCCGGCGGTCGGACTTATTGGGGCAAGGCAGGTCGGTAAGACGACGCTGGCCAAAATGATTGCCGAGCGTTGGCCAAAAGAATGTCTTTATATCGACCTTGAGCGGCCTTCCGACTACGCTGCTTTGTCTGAGCCGGAGCGATTTCTGTCCCGATACTCTCAAAAATTAGTCATCATAGATGAGATTCAGATACGAAGAGAGCTTTTTCCCGTGCTTCGCAGCTTGATCGATATGGACAGACATCCTGGACGTTTTTTGCTGCTTGGCTCGTCGAGTCCGGATTTAGTCCGACAATCCGGAGAATCTTTAGCCGGACGGATCGCTTATCACCAGTTGTCTCCATTTTTACTTAGCGAACTATCGCCGGATAAAATGGACTTGCTTTGGATTCGCGGCGGATTTCCCCCGAGCACAATCGCCGAATCCGAGGATGCTTCAATTCAATGGCGGCAGGATTTCATTATGACCTACCTTCAAAGGGATTTGTCCGTGCTGGGTTATGATATTAGAATTCCGGCTATGACGCTGAGGCGATTCTGGCAAATGCTGGCACATACCAACGGTCAATCGGCCAATCTGAGTCAATTGGCGGCGAGTATGGAACTTTCAAGGCAATCGGTCCGAAAGATTCTCGATATTTTACAGGAAACTTTTGTGATTCGTCAGCTTCAGCCGTTTTATGCCAATATAAAAAAACGGCTCGTTAAAACTCCTAAAGTTTATATTGGGGATAGTGGAGTACTGCATGCTCTTCTTGGAATAAATATATTTGACGACCTGATGAGACATTCTGCCATCGGAACGAGCTGGGAAGGATTTTGTATGGAGCAAATCCTTAATCAAATTCCCCGCGGCTGGGACGCCTTTTTTTACCGAACGCAGGCCGGTGCGGAAGTGGATTTAATTTTGCGGCAACAACTCGGACAAGCACCAATTTTTGTCGAATTCAAACATTCACAGACTCCCAAACTAACCATGGGATTCTGGTCGGCACAAAAGGACCTTCTACCGAAAGCTTGTTATGTGGTGTACCCCGGCACAATCGCTTATCCATTGACCAAATCGGTCGAGGTATTGCCTTTGACACAAATTAACAAAATCTGGGAATAAACAGTTTAACCATAAAAGGCAGATGAGCAGGAATCCACTAAAACCGTTACGTTTTTGGATCCCCGCTCCCCGCTTTCGCGGGGACAAGTTTACACTCCGAATGGCGCGCCTTACGGTGCTGCGAAAGCAGGTGCAGGGATGACAGCGCGGATTGGTCGGGTTGAGTTGTTTGGTCACTTGTAGAAAATCATTTTCAGTGATGAAGCAAGTAATATCACTCCAAAAATCTTTCGCAAAATATCGTCCGGAATGTCGGTTGCGAATTTAGCGCCGGCCAATCCTCCGAAAAAGAAACCCAGACAGATCAGACCGGCTATTTTAAAATCTACGAAACCCTGTTTGTAATAAGTCCAGGCGGCAAGCAGGCCAATCGGCGGGACCATCAACGCCAAAGTCGTGCCCTGGGCAGCGTGCTGCGACATACCGAATAAAAGAACCAGAGAAGGAATAATAATTATGGCTCCCCCAATACCGATCAAGCCGCTGAGAGAACCGGCTATCAAACCCAGAAGCAAATAGAGAAATACGTTCATAGTACTTTGACCCCAATTCATAATTTGGACTACGGTTTTACCACAAGCTTATAAATTCTCATTAACGACCAACAAAAGATTCTCACCCGAAAAGCTCCGTGAATTTTTCTTCAATGTCGGGATGTTCACACAGTGTCTGGCCGATCAAGATGGCCTTTACGCCGACGGACATGAGTTTTTCAACGTCGGCTCGTGTCTTTATGCCGCTCTCGGTGACCAGCTCGTCTTTATTATTGAGAAGTCCCGCCAATCGACCGGTTGTGTTTAAATCGGCCTGCATTGTTGTCAGGTCACGATTGTTGATCCCGAGAACGCTGTAACCTTTCTTCGGGAAGCCAATCATGCTGCGAACCTCCAGCAGCGAATCGGCCTGGTGGACCTCCAGCAACACGGTAAGCGTAAGCTCAGCCGCGGCTATCATCAGGTCCATAAGCTCACCCGGCTTGAGAGACTCGGCAATCAATAATATCGCATCGGCTCCTGCCGCACGGGACTCGTAAACCTGCCAGATGTCGATGATAAAATCCTTTCGCAAAACGGGCAAATCCACCTTCCGGCGAATCTGACTTATATATTCAAGCCGGCCCTGAAAGTACTTTTCATCGGTAAGGACGCTAACTGCATCGGCGCCGCATTTCTCGTATGTCTGTGCGATTTTCACAGGATCGAAATCCTTGCGAATAAGACCCGCCGACGGCGAGGCTTTTTTTACTTCCGCGATAACATTTATGCCGCGACTGTT
>JAFGPJ010000419.1 GCA_016936275.1 Sedimentisphaerales bacterium | reverse complement strand
TTCAGACCAAAAGCCGGCGGTCCCGATTGGTGTTCAGTAGATGCCTACCTTGATAAGCCGGTAGAGCCAGACTTATTACTGGCAGAAATTGAGAGGCTCCTGTCAAAAAAGCCTGATGTCCGATAGGTCCCTCAGCGTAAAGTAGGCACCTCAACGTCGGTGGAGTAAAAACTCAAAATTGTTTGTAGAAAAGGATTATCGTGGTCGGGCTTTCGGGCAGCAGATATCACTTGGAGATGACGGGCAGAAAAAGCAATATAACAGGGACGAAAAAATTGGAACGAATTGGGTCAGGTATGGCTGACTATACACGCGGTCGATGTTTTCTACTGAGAGCAAATTACCATCAGGATTTTCTGGTGTCGTTGATGTTCTCGTGTTGATGCGGCCCAAATGTGGTCCTTGTTAATGGGGGAAAAATGAATCCTGCACATATATTGATTGATTATAGATGATGATCCTGATTTTGTAGAGGTCACGCAATCTGTCCTTGAGACAAGACAGAGTAAGCTGTGCCTACGATGCGAATGAAGGATTCGCCAGGCTGAAAGAAGACATTCCAGATGTCATTATCCTTGATATCATGATGTGAAAGGGTGCTGAGGGATTCATCTTTGCAAGAAAAATAAGAAAGGATTCACGTTTTGCTGAGATACCCATTGTGATGCTGACCTCTATGCGTGAACAGACGGGTTTTGACTTTCCCGGAAAGCATATCCACTCCAAGTTTCTTCCCGTTGATGCATACATGGAAAAACCTTATGAATCCCAAGCCCTTCTCGGGGAAATTGAAAGACAGCTTGCCAGAAAGAACATCGGTTAATTCATCCGAGTGTCCCGGGCTCGTAGGACTCAATGGATATTTTGTCCATAACCAGAATGGGTATGGATTTCATCTCAGAAGAAATTAAGATATACACAAGTGTCACTCCTGTCCCGAACCAGTCCTATCAGTTCATCGGCCGCACAAAAAGCAACAATTCTATAAGCTAAAAAAAAACCGAACTTATATGGTGACAACGTGTATCTAAAATGTCTCCACGGATACTGATTTTTCCCATATTGAGTCCTAATAAATGTTAGATTTTAGGCTGAGGACGAAATTTTTATATCGCCTTTGTATTCAATGAACGTCATCAATTGGTGAGTGACACTGGCTGACACGTCGTAACGTGGGCGCCTCAAAAAATTTGTGGTAATAAGAATTTTTGTGTTTGACTTTAAGCTTTTCGTAGGTGGACTTTTACCAGTATGTCATAAAGATGGCGCCTTAAAAATTTATCATCTGCTTATCTTTTGTGCTTACGAGTAACGGCTCTTTCCGTTTGGCACCATTACAATAGACCTGACAAATTAGCTAAAAGGCCGCACTAAGCTCCCAGATATATCAACTGTCCTTGTTATTTTGCTCTTAGAAGCAGTTTGTGAACCATCCTTGTAAGTGGTATTTGCACTAAAAGTTTACTTGCCTGGGGTAACAAGGGCAGCGGTCCAGTTATCTGGATCATTGCCGTAGTAGGCTGGTACTTTCCGCGTTAAGGACATGCCGTACCCATCTGTCTCGACTGGCCAAAGGTCTATACTGCCCGGACAATTCTCCGGATGTGAGCCGTCACTGTAATTGATCCTGTCGATCCGGATGTAATGAAGCGTGCCTTCATTGTCAAAATCGCCCGGCATGCTTAACTCAAGGCTTTCGCCGGCATTGTTCAGGTTGCCGTCATAGGTGCCATAAATGATGCCGGCGGGCACGTTCGGATAGCGCCATGAAAATGCCGTTGGATGTTTGACTACCAATAGCACGCCGCCGGCGGGGATTGTTACAGGAGAATTTGCAGGGAAGGTGAACTCGATGCCGTCAGTGAACTTCCATGGCTCGGCTTTGTCGTCACGGTATAATTTGACCGGCTCGTTGCTGATATTCTTAAGCTCGATATATTCGTACTGGTCATTTGTATACGAGCCACCATCGGGCCAGTCGGGATTGTACATTATTTCGCTGATGACAATTGGGCCTACTTTCGGATATGAATTGGCCGAGTCCGGCGTATTCCCTTCCATTGCCACGAAGTTGTAGTTGCCTGTTCCGGATTTGTAGTACCGCCCGAAAGACACACCCGTCTCAGAAGCGCCGAAATCCTCCACATTGCGATAGCCGGTTAAAACGTTGTTTTGTGTCGAGCTTAGGTATAGCTTTTCGCCGTTCTCGCTGAGGGCGAACGGTTCGATGGCGCCCGGATCGTTTGCGTTGCTGAAATTCAGGTCCTCGTATAGAACGAGGTAGCCGTATGGGCCAATAGTAGTTCCAGCGGCAATTTCGTATTTGAAAAGGTTGTCGTTGCTGTCGCTTAAAAACCAGCCGCCAATGTCGATTGTTGTGCCGGTCGTGTTGTATAACTCTATCCAGTCCGAAGCCTCGGCGTGCGAGTGGGCCAGGACTTCGTTGATTACTATAGCGCCGGGATCCGGAACAATGCCGTGGGCTTGGCCATCCTGTGGACTGTCGTCATATCCGGGCGAGCCGCCCGCATAAGCGCTCGGACGCCAGGAGTCTTTTTCGTCCCAACTGCTCAGGTCATTATTGGCAGGATCTATTATTGTCAGAGAGAAATCTTCGCCGTCGGTAAGAGAATGCCAGCCGTCTTTATAGTTAAAGTTCAGAATGGTCCGGCCGATGGCGTCCACAAGCTCGATTCTTTCGCCGGCGTTGTTCAGTCTGCCTGAGTATTGGCCGGCAATGTTGACACCTGTGGCGGTGCTATTATTGCCGTACCTGGCTTTGAAGGTATTTTGGTTCCCGACTACTACGATGTACTCGTCGGCTGCAAGTTCTATGTCGCCGAAGGTGAAATCGATGCCGTTCGTGAAGCTGACCAGGTTGAGGTTTATTGTTTCGGCTCCGATGTTTACCAGTTCGATGAACTCTTCGTTCGGTTCAATTGGATTGTACATTATCTCGGTGATGCGCAGATTCTCCGCTACAGGACCAATGGCATAAACAGCTTCATTCAATGCGCTCCATGTATTGCCGTTTAGCACTCTTGCTTTGACCGCAGCGCTGTGGGGCAGCGTAATCGGGCCGGTATATTCAAAAATACCTTCCTGGCCGTTATCATCGGAACTGGTCTCTGTTGCGAGTAGTTCGACAGAGATAAGAAAATCAGAGCTTGTGGTCGATGCATTCAAGCCGTGGACGGCCAACAAATTATCTCCCTGTCGGAGATTGTCGATAAAATTAGAGATATTGATGCTCTCGAACGCAACTGCCGCCGAATCAGAATGGCTGGCACTGGCGCGTGAGTCCCACGCTGGTGTGCCGTCGAAGTTTCGTCTGGCCACTTCGACGCCGTTGAGGTAAGCGACAAAACCATCGTCATATCTGACTTCTAACATCAAAGTGCTGTAGTTGGCATCGACGGTGAAAGGGATGCGGACATAACAGGTGGCATTTCTGGCATACATCTGGTCTATTAGGTCGAGAGTGAAAAAATCCTGATATCCGGATGTCCTCTCGAATCCGACGCCGCCTGGTCCGCCGGAGCAAGATAGCCATGCCGAGTCATCAAAATCGCCGCCGTCTTTCCAGTTGTCGTCTATATCTTCGACTGGAACGATAACCCGTTTGTCGGCGTTTTCAGGTACCAGGGTGGTTGCCTGCTGCTGAGCTGTGTCTGGCGAGCGAGGATCGGAGCCGTCGAGTGTATAAAATATCGTACCGGATGGGGCGGACATTGATAACAAATCGTCGTCCGAAATCATACCGCCATGTTGATAGGCTCCATTGATGTTAAAAACCGGCGCATCGACAGAAGGATAAAAACCGGCTTGCCTGAACTGGTTTATAACGATTTGCGTACGAGTGGAAAAATACTCATTCACCAGGCGATTAACCTCACCGGCCCACTCAACATCGCGTGTATAAGGTTGCGACGGCCGGGGCTCGTCCCCCCAGCGTGCGGATTCCCCAACTATGGCCCCATAAATCTCGTCAGCCCGGGCCAGATATCGTTGGGTTGTGCTTTCCCGCGTCAATGCTCCTGCGTTAAAGAACTGCTTATGGATGTGGTCGGCTATGAGCATTTCGAATTCGGGATTGGCGCGAAGCCTGTTTATCAGGTAGTGAGGATTCCAGACTCCCACCAGGTTGACACGGTTCTCAGTAGGATACTCCAGCGCCCACTCTGTGTCCCAAGGTACAAAGATAAAAGGGCTTGCCGGTTCTCTTTGACGAACTGCATAGAAATTTCGCGGCGTGCGCTGGTCCCCCAGAAAGACGGGTGCGTCCCGGCTGCCGACATAGTAAATCATCAGCATATAGTCAATCATGGTAGGAATGTCCACATGGGCCTGGATCGCCTGGTAATTCTCTGACATGCTCAAATCCCGGTCTGCCATTGAGAACAGTTCATTCCATGCCTGGGTCGCCCCCGTCCCCCCTGATTTAACCGTCATTATAGTGCTGCCCCCGTATCCGCTGGGGGCCTCCAGTACGTCATAGTCCTCTCGGTTGCCTCCCAAATGGTCTGCAACAAAATGCTCATCAGGCCTTTCGGTCATGATGTACAGGCCCCAATAGAGTCCGTTAATGTATACCTGGACAGGCCTGCCGTAGGGAGTAAGGCGTCCCATATCCCGCACGGTGTCGCGGGCAAAAGCATCACGGAGATAATCAGCATGTCGGGATCCGCTCATCCCACTATGACCGGTCCATGAGTAGTTCCATATCGAGCGCAGAGCAAGTGTGTTAAACGTCGCCACTTCGGTATCCGGAAAGAGTGGATACTCAAGCTTGGACAGACCGTATTCGTTTCTGAAGATGACTCGCAGGGCGTTTTTGATATTGCCGCTCCTGCTGTACGGCCCCCCATGGATTCGCAGCCCGGCGTTGACACCGAAGTGTTCAGAAGTATTCGGATCGATCCATTCTATGGAGGCAGCCCGTTCCCATTGGTCCCCGTACTGGGTGGAATTAGCATAGATTCCCTCGCTACCAAAGAAATCTTCGTTGGGGATCACGATGCTGACCGAAGGAGTGGATAAAAGATCGTCTTTAATCTCGCCGCTATATGCCGGATCGTTCACCACGTCCGGATCCATTGCGTAGTCCGCGGTCCGGCTACCCCAACTGGAAGGAAAGCCGGACGGGCGTGCAGGCTGGCGAATTACATCGTCGAGAAAAATATATGTATTGGTTACAACATCAGAAGACAGCCAGCCCGGCTTAACGGCCACAGCCCGCAGGCAGGTGGTTCCATTGATTGGAATCGGACCAACATAGACTTCACCGAAAAAGAAGACTCCGCGTGCAGCAGGCTGATACGGTTTGGAGCCGTCGAGCGTATAGTATATGTCCGCATCTTCGGTTTCGGTGGCAATTGTGACATAGAAAGACGTATCGTAAAAGCCTCGCTCTTTATTGAACTCCGGAGCCTCGACCTTACCCAAGTACGCTTCACTGTTATGCTGCCCCGGGGTGGGGACGCCGAAGAAACGCATGTTGTCATTGGCGTTGGGATCACGACCGTAGGAAATATCCGTAATCTGGGCTGGAAAAGTAATGCTATCAATAAGAGTAGTGCCGTCGTTATCGAACAGACCGATCTGCTCGCCGTCGGCGTCGAGTTTGAAATTCACATGCAGGCCGGCATCGGCTGTATCATTATCAGCCCAGATCAACAAATAGCCGCCCTCGGGGATGATAGTTGCAGAAGGATTATTAGTCGGAATTTGCCACTTAGTAGGAACAGACAGATTATCCGTAAGGTACATGCCGCCTGCATCGATAGTCTCGGTACCGTAGTTGTGGATTTCGATCCAGTCATCATACTGTCCCTGCGGGTCCCGGATCGAGGAGCTGTTGGACGCCATGAGCTCATTGATTACCAATGGCACTGAATTTTCCGCCTTTGCCGAACCTGTCAAAGAGACGACTAATATCAGTGCAAGCAACAAGATTGTAGTATATCTGAGCATCTTCTGTTCCCTTCCTCATCGATGGCCCGGATTGCTAACCGTGGCATAGGTCCCGTAATCCATACATTACATTTATTTTAACATATACGAAGCGTTAGAGGAAGTGTCTTTTTACAATACCCGAGGAGACCAGGCTGTTGAGTAGAACCTCAAGAAAACCAGCTCGCAAAATGGAAAGCGATGGTTGTGGTTTGCCAAAATAGCAGGAAAAAAGGGCTTTTCGGTGTAGATGATCAACTTGTTGAACGTTTTATGCGGGAAAACTTGCTTAGGCGACCAGAAAATTATTGCTGTCTCAATAAAATTTTAATACTATAAGACTTAAGGTGTGAAAAAGTGTTTCAGTGGAATGTATATAAGAAACCTGATTTTAATATTATATGAATAATAAGCAGATAGCTAATATTGGATTGAGGTGCGTTATGAGTAAAAGGAATGCATTCACTTTGATTGAATTGTTAGTTGTCATCGCGATCATTGCCATATTAATGGGCATTCTCCTGCCGGCGTTAAGAAAGATACGAGAGCAAGCTAAACAACAGAAGTGCGCCAGTCAGGTTCGTCAGCAGGCCATGGCCCTGATCATGTACGCTGATGATTATGACGGTAAATTACCATTACCTGAGCACGGGGGTAATTGGCTCTGGTGAGCTGGCTTACTACATTGATGGTGTGCTGCAGGATACGGCGGCCCTGAACGGAACGACCATCAGCGGTTTAAGCAACGATTTCGTTTATCTGGGCAAGGGCGTCTATAGCGTTGACCCCGAATGCGCTGTTACCATTGATCAGTTCAGTATATACAACAGAGCATTAACACCCGGTGAGGTTCTTTTCCTCGCGGGCAACTAATAGAAAACATTGTTTTGCAACGATGATGTGCCCTCATGAGGGGGCATATTGTGTGATTAAGACTTATGGTTGGTTGGCAGCCTGTTTGTGCTGCCAACCGATCTTTTATATAATATTGCTGGCCTGTGTATCCTCGTAGCCCATCGGACTTCCGGTCCGGGTAGAATGGCGCCCGGTGAGTCAAGCCGGCCTCATTCAGAAATGACACAAGCTAAGGTAACACACCTACACGCGGCCAACCATCTTCCCACACCATGGTGGAAATCTTAAGCTCGGAACGGGAACGCCGGCTCTCACTATCGTACGCGTGAAAGAATAAGTAGTCACCGCTCACGTCCTGCAGTACCGCGCAGTGTCCCGGCCCGACCCATTGCCCCCCTTCCGACGCATCCAACAGCAGCGTGCCGCCGCCTTCGGTCATGAGCTTGCCTTCCTTATCGACGTAAGGTCCGGTCGCTTTTCTGGATCGTCCAATCATTATTTTATAAGTGCTTTTGGCACCGCGGCAGCAAAAATCAAACGACACAAAATGGTACCAGTACTTGCCGTGTTTGATAATAAACGGCGCTTCAATCGCACCTGTAACGGGCGGAGTTTGGTGCTCGCCTATGCGCGGACGTGCAGCAATCGAATACAACGTTGTGTCTTCTTCGGAGAGCTTGCCGGTGGCACGGTCAATACGCCGCATCTTGATACCGCCCCAGAAACTGCCCCAGCAGAGCCATGCCTTGTCGTTACCATCCAGCACGAGATTACCGTCAATGGCATTCCAATCAGTCTGGCCAGCGGTCGAACGAATCACCATGCCCTGGTCCTGCCACTTATAGTCCGGGCTGTTGGGATCGAGTATGGTGTTGGTGACCAGGCCGATTGCGGAATTGTTTTTTCCGAAAGTAGAGACCGAGTAGTAGATATGATACTTGTTGTTGAAGTAAGATATATCCGGCGCCCAGATCCCGCGTGTGCCGGGGATCTCCTGCGTTGTCCATTCAGGCAGTTGCTCAAAGACTGCGCCGCAGAGGCTCCAGTTGTACAAATCTTTCGAGCAGCGGATCGGAATCAAACCACCCCGCCGGGGACTGCCGCCCGTACTGAATACATAAAATGTGTCCCCTTCGCGTATTATCACCGGATCATGGACGCTTAAGTCTCCCTTGAGCTCCAGCATTTCCGGCTCTGCCGAGACGGTCGTCATACGACAGGATGTCCCCAGCATCAGTATCCCTGAGAGCAATATGAGTTCCGGAATAATCCGTGGACGTATCGATCTAATCATGCTGTTTTTCTTTCCAATGACATAACTCTCTTGTCATAAATTACTGTACAGGAATCCGTAACACAGTCAACGAGTAGGGCTGAAAAGCGTATGAAAATTGTGCTTTATTAATCGTCTTTATTGTTTGCTTTGGATAGATTTTCTTCGGCTCGGCCAATGAATTTTCATCCGTTAGTTTTTCAGATGACAAGAGAATCACTTTTGCGTTAGGCCCGACTTTTTCCACACCTTGCAAGTTGATAGCTGCTTCTATCACTTTACTCGTGACATTAACGGCTTTCAGGATAACCTCTGAAGTATTTTTATCGAGAGTACTGTTGAGATTGAGAGCTTTCTTCTTGTTGTCCGGGTTGGGTACATCTTCGAGATGAGCGGTCAATTGATGTGTACCGGGATTGAGGCTAAAAAGTTTCTGGACGTAGTAATTGGCTGAGCCATAGACGGTCAGGTTGTCAAACCAGATAAGGTCCGGACGCCACTGCCAGGCATTCTCGTGCCCGAACAGGGGTGCATAGCAGGTCATCCTTACGAGATCGGCATTGCGCTCCAAACCTGTCATGAACGCTGCTTCGTACAAAGCACACTTCAGGTTGTTACAATTGTCGGGACTGGCAACACCCACACTCTGGGCGGCGTATTCGCCCACGAATAGTTTTGGACCTTGGCGATCATACTCATCGTAGGAGTCAACATTCTCTAAAAACCACTCCGGCTTGCGATAAAAGTGCTCATCCACAAATTCGGGTTTGAGCTTGCGCCAGTTCGTCCATAAATAATCGATTTCCGCCTGCCCATTGGGGAATATGGTAGCGTCTGAGCCGGTCGCAGCAATAAGCTGCATATCCGGATATTTGGCTTTAATCGCCTCGGCAAATACTTTATAGCGTTCGATATACTGCGGCCCCCACTGTTCATTACCGATGCCGATCATTTTCATATCAAAAGGCTTGGGATGCCCCATGTCGGCACGCACTTTGCCCCACTTACTGCCGGATGGGCCATTGGCGAATCCAATTAAATCCAAGGCATCCTGGACATATGGCCTCAGTTGATTCATTGGAGCCAATTCGGCGCTGTTGAACTGGCAGGCCATGCCGCAATTGATAATGGGCATTGGTTCAGCACCTATTTGCTCGCAAAGAAGGAAAACCTCATAGAAGCCCAGGCCGAACGACTGGTAATAATCCGTGGTCAGGCGATGTCTGAATTCTGTGTTCCAACGATTTTTAATCAGCTTGCGCCGACTGATATCGCCAATTGTATTTTTCCATTGATAGCGCAGGGAAAGATCATAACCTTCCACGATACAGCCGCCGGGGAAACGTAAAAAGCCGGGCTTCATGTCCGCCAGCATCTGCACCAAATCTTTTCGCAAGCCGGGAATCGGCATCCCGGACGGGTCCGAGGCCGCCGAATCTTCGGGGAACAAAGAAACCATATCCACGTCCAGTACCCCGGTCCTAGTTACTATCAGGTTCAATTTCGCATTAGCCTCAGTGTCCAATGCCTCCATCGAGAAAATATGTCTCATCCATTCTCCTGTCAGACCGCCGAGGCGGCCTTCGGTTATTTTCCGGCCGCCGGGGGCTGTCAATTCCACTTTGAATCCCACCCTCCCCGATGAGCTGCGGGCGAATAGTGTAAACCAGTATTTTTCTCCCTTGCGAAGACCGATGCCGCGGAAGCCCTCGTTGGTGACTCCGAATCCTTCGCCGGACTTTTTGACATCAATGCGCAGATAGTGCGAATTGCCCGGCTCTCCGTAAGTAGTTCCCGTGACAAAAGGATCATCGTTCCGGATCGACAAAGTGCCTTCTGCCCGGTCTCGTTGTAGCTTGCTCCAGCCCATCATTGGTTCAGGAAACTCAAACGAGCGGTTTTTGACTAATTCAGCATAAAGTCCGCCGTCGGCGCCAAAATTGATATCTTCAAAAAATATGCCGTACATAGTGGAGCTAATATCTACGCCGGGATTAGACACGTCTATAGTGATTTGAGTTTGAGTCCATCCGATGGATGCCATCGTCACTAATAAACATAGAAAAATGGAGACTGTAGCATAAATACCGGGATATTTAATGATATTTGACCGTATTGGCCGATACTTTTCCCAGAAGAACTGACAGGCAAAGA
>JAFGPJ010000418.1 GCA_016936275.1 Sedimentisphaerales bacterium | reverse complement strand
TCGGAGATTCTGTTCTGTCTGTCAATCTCCATTTGCTGCCTGAACTTGTTTTGGGCTTCTATTGCTGCTGTACGTTTCTCCCGTTCGTCTTGCCGGGCCTTTTCGTTCTGCTTGGCTGTTATTTCGCTGGCAAGTGCTTTCAGCCTGTCGCTGTATTCTTTGAACAGTGCATCTCCGAGGTGAATCTGGTTTTCATTCACGGTAAATTGAGCAGCCTCGACCTCTTTTTTGGCCTTATCGAACTGGCCCTGGCTTATGAAACTATTTGCTTTCGTCGTAGCATTGTTAACAACTGTTCCCGTATAGGTGCGAATGATATTTCTTTTTTTAGTAATCTGCTCGATATAAGTGCCTTCACCTGTTGCCGTCGGAGCGGCACCTGGCGTCGAAACCATTAATCGTTCGGGAGCGGAAATCCCTGGCTGAATTCCATTGTTATCGATACTGCCCGGCTCATTTACTTCCGACTCGGCGGCCTCGAAGTTGAAAACCTTTGGTTCAGTAACCGCCACTATCTCCGTTTTCTTTTCCTGAACCGTTTCGGTCTCAGTCTTTTGAGGCGCTCGTTTATCTATTTCCGCCAGGTAACCTTCTATAGTTTTTTTCATCCGCGGAGGGATTAAACCACTGGCTGCCACTATGACGAAACCGTCACGGGCCTTTTCGAACTGGCCGGCACGATAAAATTTCATGCTGCTGCGATAAAGATCAGCGATTTTCTGGTTCTGCTCTTTCTGCTGCTCGTCTGTTTTCGCAATTTCTTCGTTGGCTTTCTCCGGCCCGTCCGTTGTTATCCTGGCAGATGATTTATCTCTTGCCGCCTGATGCTCTATTTGTTTAAGCACTGCTGCGATCTGCAATTGCTCGTCTTTTGTTAAATACGTATTCTTTCTCAGGCTCTCAAGACTCGCCTTGGCCTCGATTAGCTGGTTATCTCTAATCAATTGATCGGCCGCCTGAAATTTCTCCAGAGCAAGCTTTCTTTGGGCCACTGCTGCTTCTGTCTTTTCAATATGCGAATGCAGTACCTCGCGCTCTGTTGCGGTTAGATATTCCTGGTATCCCTGGGCCATAACAAAGGTTTTTAGCGCCTGTTCATAGTAACCCTTGTCATATTCTCCCTTGCCAGCCTGAACATAGCTCTGGACGATTCGCCGGAATGCTTCCTCCCGGTCGGTCGCTCCATTCTCCTGAGACTGAGCCACGTTAAATGCTGTAGTTATTAGTAGTAAAATGGATACCACTACGATGGACAGGGACTTCCTGCCGAGAGTTTGGGTCAAAAAACTTGGCTTGCTCAAAATAAACCTCCTGCCAAAAAAAAACACCCTCATTAGTGAAATTCTTAACAATTTACTGTTACAATACTCTCCAGCTTCAATAAAAGACCGGACTTATAATAACTCAAGTTTATAGGAAATCATTTTTTTTTGCAAGAGAAAAATTTGATTTATGCCCTTACGGCCAATAATATCTGTATTATAGTAAAATTATAGTATGCTCAATAGAAAAAACAGTAAAAACCAAATGGAAAAAAGTAATCTTAAAAACGCATTTTTTTAGACCATAGCTGGGATTTCAAAAGAAAAACGCAATACAAGAACATAGGAAAACGGATTATATGAAGAAAAAACCTCTTATACTGGCCGTCGAAACATCCAGCAGAACAGGTTCCGTTGCGATCGGTCTCAACGGAAAAACGCTTGGAGAAACAGTTTTTTCCGCACCTTTGAGTCACAGTGCCGAGATTTTTCCCGCTATCAGCGAGTTACTTGACCAATTCAACCTTAAACCCAGTCAAATCGAACATGTTTATATATCCGGCGGGCCCGGCAGCTTTACCGGCCTGCGTATAGCAACAACTCTCGCAAAAATAATGCAACTCGCACATGACGTAAAAATTGTAACTGTCGATACTCTCGACGTAGCTGCCGCCAATGTCATCGATCTTATTCCTGAGAACACTTTATCAGCAGCGAATCACAAGATACCGTCAACGGGCGACCAGAGAGTTGCCGCAATTCTCGACGCCAAGCGGGGCCAGTTTTTCATCGCCGTCTATGAGCAAGACAAGGACGAACAACAGGATTCGGCGGGGCGGGATGTCTGGAAAAAAATTCTGCCGGATTGCCTGATGACTCCTTCTCAGTTTCTCGACAGGTTTGCCTGCGATGACAAACCAATCTGGCTGCTCGGCGACGGACTGCTGTATTATAAAGATAAATTTCAAGCCGACAACGTTCGCTTTTTTGACGAGAAGTATTGGAGCCCACGCGCCGGCAAAGTTCTTCTGCTCGGTAGGCAAATGGCCTTAAAAGAACAATTCGCCGATGCCTTAATGCTAACTCCGAATTACCTGCGTAAACCGGATGTCACTATCAAATCATCATTATGACACCCGGGTTTATTCGGTGACATCAATTTCTGATCGATACAGTCTAATATCATCGAAATATATTTTGCCTGAACCCCCGGGAATTGCCACATTGCCCTTAGTACCGATACCGATAGCAATCCTGTCGACATCGAAAAGATCAATGCCCTGATCAGCAAGCTCCTGCAGAGAAATCACCCATTCTGTCCAGACTTCGATTTTTGTTGGTGCCGGATTGTCATGGATAAATATAGCAGGTTCACCCGTGCTGTTGGATACGGCGATATATAACGGCTCGGCGTCATTGTTCGAATCGCCTCTGAACCAGATTATCAGTTTGTCCACGCCTTGCTGTGTCCAGTCACGCGGATAATCCAGCGTCAGCTCCGCTTCGGAATAATTCGAGAAGCCCTGCTTGTTATTATCGTAAAAGTACGGCATAGATTGTTTGCCGCCGTGGACTATGGTCTCCTCAGTATAGGAATAAGTGTCTTCGTCGCCTACTATTGCTCCGCTGTGGTTACCTTCAAAGTAAGGTTCGACACCGGGCCCTCCGAAACCGATCCCATCATACCATGAGATCCATATTTGTTTATCTTCGGAATTGTAGGATTCAAAATCATCTATGACGATGAAATTGCCCGTAGTGAAGCTCCAGACTTTTCCCGCCCACGGACTATCGGGACTGAAATCGTTTACCTCGTCGATCCTCCAGAAGTAAGCTGTATTCAACATAAGTTTGTCAGGATCATAGCTCTCATTCCTGAGGGTTTTAGGGCCCTTATACTCGGGCGATGCTTTCGTAGCATCCTTTACGGCATCTGCATCCGTGCCGAAGTATACCTCGTGCGAGATTGCGACCGAGCCCGCATCCCAGGTAAGAATTACAGATGGTTTCACATCTACGGCACCGTCAGCCGGATTCGGACCGCTGACCGCTCCTATTGTAGTAAAGCTCCAGACGTCACCTTTATACGTTTCAGTGCCATTGAACTCGTCGATGCGCCAGTAATAAGTCTTGGCAACTTTAAGCGGGCCGGGATTGTAAGTCGTAGTGCCGCTAAGTGTACCCTCGGCTGCATTGCTCACCTCGTCGAAATCGTCGCCGAAGACTACATAGTGCAATTTTGCGTCAAAGCCTCCAGCCCAGCTAAGACGCATATTAAGTTTGATAAACTCAGCTTCATTGGCCGGATTAGGTGCGTATGCGGTCTTTGGTGGTACGGTGAAGCTCCACACATCACCTTTCCAAGGGCTATTTGGCTCGGATTCGTTGACTTCGTCGATTCGCCAGTAGTAAGTTGTGCCGGGGACAAGACCATCGGGATACGGGGATCCGGAGACACCGACAGCATAAAATTCATCAGCCTGGTTGCCCCGAAACGTGTCGCTGGCGCCTTCATTCACATCGTTGAAATTTTCGCCGAAGTAAATATAATGCGAAGCCGCTAAGCCTCCCGGCTTCCAGGACAACCTCGCCAAGGTATCATAAATGAAAGCGCCATTTGCCGGCTCCGGGCGGGAAGCCAAAGTAAAGCTTTTCCCTTCCATAACACGTATAATCTCATCGTGTGTCAATGGATGGTTGAAGAAATGGACATCGTCCACCTGGCCGGTGAATTCGTCGCTCGGGGCGTCATCCCATTCCATTCCTATCGACCAGCGTACCTGTCCAGCGGGATTTCCATCAGGTGTTTCCGTGCCGACGAGCTCTCCATCGGTATAAGCGTATGCGGTAGTCCCGTCCCTGACGTATGCTATGAAATGCCACTGGCCGTCGTTGATAACGGGGGGGTAACTGTTAATAGTGCTTGCGGCTTCCACCAGCAATGTCCCGCTGCCGGTAACGCCAAAAATAAACTGGTGACCGCTGCCGCTATCGTTTGCTCCAATCACGTTGCCTTCGCCTGCTGTGGTTTTGATCCATGCACTGACTGTAAAATTGTTGTCCGTGAGGTCATCGGCTATGCTGTTAATTTCTATATAATCATCATCCCCGTCTAAATTGACTGCGCCGCCGTAGATCCCATCCACCCATTGCGGATCACCCCGGAGAATGCCGTCATTCCCATAGTCAGATAAATCAAAGGCAGTGTCGCCAGAACCTTCGTCAAAAGTCCACCAGCCTATAAGTTCTGCCTTAGCAGCATTCGTCAGAACTAAAACCAGCATAAAAATCAAAGAAGTAAAAAAACATAATTTCCTGCACATAATCAGACCTCACTAAACAAAAATAAAATGACTATGAATTGCTTCGGTCACACTAAAAAGCAAATGGATAAAGAATCATGCTGTAACTAAATTCTCTTTGTCCGGGATTATTTCCATAACTCAATATTGCCTCCTTCCCTGATTATCTCAATATGAACGGCAGACCCGCAAGTCAGAAAATTTTGCTCGCCTCACGAGCAGCAATTCCAAGGATTCTAATAAAATTATTAACAGATTAACGCCTGCACGTCAAGGAAAATCTCCACGGCAGATTTTTCCTTTCATCATTTCATCTCCTTTTTCCGGCCTCTGACTGATAGTTATGAAACCTTTCAGTCACTTTAAAAATAATCGGGGCCTGTGCCGAACTTATTGGCACAAGCCCCGAAATCATGCAAACGACGCTGCGATTTTCGCTAAAGCGGATTTTATTCCTCAGCGACCTCTTAAGGTCGATATAACCTAACATCGTCGAAGAACATTTTTCCTGCTCCGCCGGGAATTGTCATATTGCCCTGAGTGCCGACGCCAATCGCAATCCTGTCAACATCGGTTAGATCTATTCCCTGGTCAGCAAAGCTCTGCAGGTCTAACACCCATTTTGTCCAGGCTACGATCTGTGTCGCTGCGGGATCACCATGATATATAACCACGGGATCGCCAGTCCGATTGGACAGGGCCACATACAAACGCTCGGCATCGTTATTCACAATACCCCTAAACCAAATGATTAGTTTGCCCACATCTTGCTCAGTCCAGTCACGCGGATAATCCAATGTCAGCTCTACTTCTGAATATTTCGAGTAGCCCTGCTTATTATTGTCGTAAACCACCGGCATTGATTTGCCGCCGCCATGCACTATCTTCTCTTCACAATAAGAAGGGGTCGTCTCGTCGCCTACGGCTGAACCTGTGCCGTTACCGGCATAGTAAGGCGGATTATCCTGTGTGCCATAACCCAAGCCGTCGTGCCACGCGTACCATATCTGGTTCTCGCCGGCATCATAATCCTCAAAATCGTCTACCGAGATGAAGTCCGCCGTCGTAAAGCTCCATACAAGGCCTTTCACCGGACCGGCACTATAGACCGCATCCACGCGCCAATACCAGGTACTGTTCCATCCGAGTTCTATGGGACTGAAATTCTCGGAACCTGATGCCCTGTTGCCTTTGTATTCCGGTGAAACCGTTGTGGCATTCTTCACGGCATCGGCATCTGCGCCGAAGTACAGATCGCTCGAAGCGGCACTATCTGCCGGAGTCCAGCTAAGAGTCACTGTCATCTTCACATCAACAGCTCCATTAGACGGATTCGGATTACCGACCGCACCGGGAGTCGTAAAGCTCCAGATGTCACCTTTATACGTATTTTCT
This sequence comes from Sedimentisphaerales bacterium, assembly GCA_016936275.1. Lineage (GTDB taxonomy): Bacteria > Planctomycetota > Phycisphaerae > Sedimentisphaerales > Anaerobacaceae > JAFGPJ01. Next base: position 1,631 of record JAFGPJ010000418.1, on the reverse strand, counting down.
GCATCGAACTCATCGACGCGCCAGTAATAAACCTTCTCCCGTTCAAGTGTGCCGGGATTATAGGTTAATGAAACCTGTGAAGTCCCTCCGGTAGCGTTATTTACCTCTTCATAATTGTCGCCTAAATATACCGTATGCTGTTTCGCATCGTAACCCGGTGTCCAACTAAAAGCAGCATTCGGATCTACAAATTCAGCGCCATCGGCAGGATCAGGATTATATGCAGTCTTCGGCGGAATGGTGAAGCTCCAGACATCCCCCTTCCACGGGCTTCTCGGGTCAGCCTCGTTCACTTCATCGATTCGCCAATAGTAGGTCGTGCCTGGAACAAGACCATCCGGATAGGGATTCCCTTCAAAGCCGACAAGATAAAAATTAATGTCCCTGCCCTGATTGCCTCTGAAGGTATCGCCGGTGCCGTTGGCCACATCGTCATAATTATCGCCGAAGTAGACGTCGTGTGATACCGCGGCTTCATCCGCCGACCAGGTAAGGGTCGCCCATGTGCCCGTATAGTAGGCGCCATTCTCCGGGTCTGGATTGTAGGCCGAGACGGAAGTATCCTCCAACGTCAGCTCAAATGACTCGATCCAATCAACCTGCCATCCGTTAGACGCACCTTCCTGAAACGCGGACACCGCGATGGTTTGGCCCGGCTCCAGTCCTAAATCTTCCAGCGGGATGACCGCGTGAATCGTATCACCCTCAATCGTGTATTCGTAGTCCTCAAACAATCCCACCTCGTCTCCGGTCGATGGATCAAGGGTGTACGCGTACACGCCGGCGGTGGCGCCGTCGCGCCAGCCGAATTGAACGATCACATCAACGCCAATGGGCATTTCCAAGTTCGTTGGGTTGCCCTCATACTCGTCGTTGAGGTAGCCGGTGGCTGGATTGTTGTCCGTATCGAGGAGCCAATGGTAGTAGTATCGATTGGTCATGCCGGCCGGCGTATCGGCTACCGTAGGCGCGAAAACACCGTACACCGTCATCGTCAGATGCAGGTTACCTTCGTCCATCCATGCCTCAATACGCTTGATGTCGCCGCTCGAATCGGCCATGTCGGACGGATCGTCCACGCCGGCGACCTGCCCGAGGGAGGTATCCAACGTCAGCTCAAATGACTCGATCCAATCACACTGCCATCCGTTAGATGCGCCTTCCTGAAACGCGGACACCGCGATGATGTCGTCCGGCGTCAATCCTAAATCTTCCAACGGGATGACCGCGTGAATCGTATCACCCTCAATCGTGTATTCATAGTCCTCAAACAGGGCGACATCGTCTCCAGCCACTGGATCATAGGCGTAAACGCCGTTGGTGGCGCCGTTTCGCCAGCCGAATTGAATAATCAGATCAGCACCAATGGGGTTTTCAAGATTCGTTGCGTTGCCCTCATACTCAGAGTTGTTAAAACCGGTGGCCGGATTGTTGTCCGTATCGAGGCCCCAATGGTAATAGTATCGATTGGTCATGCCTGCCGGCGTATCGGCTACCGAAGGCGCGAAAACACCGTACACTGTCATCGTCAGATGCAGGTTTTCGTGCTCCACCCATGCCTCAATGCGCTTGATGTCGCCGCTCGAATCGGCCATGTCCAACGGATCGTCCACGCCGGCGACCTGCCCGAT
>JAFGPJ010000417.1 GCA_016936275.1 Sedimentisphaerales bacterium | reverse complement strand
TCCGGAGGACTCAGAGCAAGCATTATAACCGATGCCTTCCAATTCAGCTCTTTCGCCATACTTCTGCCTATCACTTTGTTATTCGTACTGGCCTTTCATTTGAAGGGTGGAGTAGCAACTTTTGCCAGCCAGGCTTCAGCGGCCACGAAAATTGGTTTGAGCGTGACATCGCCCATCGAAATTGTCGGGCTGCTGGCGGCCTTTTTGCTCGGCGAGACGCTCATACCCCCTTATGCGAACAGGGCACTGGCATCCAAAACAACGAACGTATCACGGAATGGTTTTATTCTGGCGGGCCTCTTCAGCGTGTTCTGGTTCATGGTCATGATAGCACTCGGGATTACAGCACGAAATATCATTCCGATGGACACGGCCGAAGATGATGTCCTGCTGAATATGGTCAAAATGATCATGCCCACTTTCGGCTATGGGCTTCTGCTCGTTGTGCTGGTATCGGTGGTCATGTCCAGTCTCGACTCGCTGCTTAACGCCGGCGCTGTAGTATTTACTCAGGACATTCTAAAGCCGTTTGTGAAGTTGCAGGACACATCCTCTTTGAACGTCGGCCGAGCAGCGACGATTATTATTGCATTAGTCGCCGCGGCCGGCGCGGTCGCCGTACCCAGCATCATCGGTGGCCTGCTTATCTGCTACACCATTTGGGCTCCGGCAATCCTTCCCACTTTGATAATAGGTCTCTGGATCAAGAACCCGCGTCCTCTTGCCGGCACCTTGTCGATGGGCGTCGGTACGGCTGCCGCGATAATGCTGTGGATAATCCTTTGGCTGATATTTAAATACGTGTATCCTTCCAATGTCGAAATACCGCCGCTGATTATTATTCCGGCCATCGGAGCGGCACTGCTGGCGTATGCACTGGGGCATTGGATTCAAAAAGACAGGTCCGGAGCTTAATATGGAATTAATTGTTCTGATTCTTTTTATAATTGCCGCTTTGATTGTTATCGCCAGCGGTGTTTGGGTGGCGATAACATTAATAACCGGCAGCCGGCATTCGTGATTTATGATTTATGATTGGCAGCCCACCTTTTGTGAAGCCGAATCCCTGAATCATAAATCGGACTTTGCCCGGCACTTCTTTTTACTGCGTTGTTGACCTTCCTGTCCGATTTGTGTATTATTCTTTTCAGCGCTAATTTCTCATTTAGAGATGTTATAAATTTGAAGGAACAATACCATGTATAAAATTTTTATGCTGATAGCCTTACCGGCCCTGGCAATCGGATGGATCGCCTACGCATTGTGGGAACGAAAGATGCGAGAGGAAGAGAAAAAACTGCCTAAACAAGAATCGCAACGTCTTACAAAAACCAAAAGCGAGGTTTCCGATTGGGCAAAGAAAATGGCGTCGTACCGGCCGCCGAAGCGTAAAAAATTCGGCGACGAAGAATCTCAAGACCAACAGCAGGATAACCCGAATAAGCAGGAATAGCCAACTCTGAAACAATCGTAAAACCGGGAACATAAAATGTCTGAATTTATTACCGAAGATTTTCTATTACAAACCGAAACCGCCAGGACCCTCTATCATGAGTATGCAAAGCAAATGCCGATTTACGACTACCACTGTCATTTGCCCGCCGATTTAATCGCAGCCGATCATAAGTTCGACAATATAACACAGGCCTGGCTTTACGGCGACCATTACAAGTGGCGGGCGATGCGGACCAACGGCGTGCCGGAAAAATATATCACCGGCGACGCGGACGACTACGAAAAGTTCGAGCGATGGGCCCAAACCGTGCCGTGCTGTCTTCGAAATCCACTCTATCACTGGACGCATCTGGAGCTGAAAAATCCGTTCGGCATCAAAGATAAATTGCTGGGCCCGGACACCGCTAAAGAGATATACGAGACATGCAGCCAGATGCTCAGAACACCGCAGTTCAGCGTCCGCAATATAATGCGCAAGATGAACGTTAAGCTGGTCTGCACGACCGAAGGGCCGCTCGACACGCTGGAGCATCACAAGAGAATCCGCTCCGAGGGCTTCGAGATTCAGGTTCATGCGGCTTTTCGGCCGGACAAGGCCATGGCCGTCGAGGACCTTCAGAGTCTGAACGTGTTTATCGATAAGCTCGGTCTGCTTTGTGATATGGAAATAACCGATTATCACACGTATATCGCGGCGCTTCGGGACCGTCACGATTATTTTCATCGAAACGGCTGCAGGCTCTCCGACCACGGCCTCGAAACCGTTTACGCCGAAAACTACACCGAAAGCGAAATCAAAGAAATCTTTAACAAGATAAGGTACAGCAGAAAACCGGATGTCTCTGAGTGTCTGAAATTCAAATCGGCGATGATGGTCGAACTGGCTCTGATGGACTACGAGGCCGGCTGGGTCCAGCAGCTTCATCTCGGCGCGCTTCGCGACAACAGCACCAGGATATTCGCCGCCCTCGGCCCGGATGCCGGAGGCGATTCGATGGGCGATTTCGAGATTGCCAGACCGCTTTCGAAATTCCTCGACCGGCTCGACAGAAATAACGAGCTGCCCAAAACTATTCTTTACAACAATAATCCGCGCGACAATGCTTTGTGTGCGACGATGGTCGGCAACTTCCAGGACGGCTCGACGCCGGGCAAGATGCAATACGGCTCGGCCTGGTGGTATCTCGACCAGAAGGACGGCATGGAAGAGCAAATGAACGTGCTGTCAAATATGGGCCTGCTTAGCCGGTTCGTCGGCATGCTCACCGACTCACGCAGCTTCCTTTCGTATCCGAGGCACGAGTATTTCCGCAGGATCCTCTGTAACATGCTCGGCAGCGACATTGAAGCGGGACTTTTACCGAACGATTTGAAGCTGCTCGGCAAAATGGTCGAGGACATCTGCTTCAACAACGCGAAAAACTACTTCCCCATGCAGTTGTAAGTGACTAAAGTTAAGTTGGCGTGGGCCTTGCTCAACTTTAGCTCACTTTAGTCACTTTTTTATTGGTATGCCTTGACGCCGAACTCATCGG
>JAFGPJ010000416.1 GCA_016936275.1 Sedimentisphaerales bacterium | reverse complement strand
CTGATCGTCAATATCGCTGTTCTAATCGCCATCGGTTATAACCTCAATTATGTCACCGACTCTTATCGAGCCTTCTCTGCCTACTTTGGCAAAAACACCTTTTCGCGGCATGATACAATCACCAATCTGCTCATAGATTATGCATCGTCCGTGACACTCTTTGCCGAACTTCGTAATTTTAATTTCGACTTCTGTACCGAGCTTCAGTTTGTCGCCGATTTTCAATTTCGAAAGGTCGATTCCTTCGGTCGTGATGTTCTCCGCGAAGTCGCCCGGCGAAACTTTCGCTCCTTTTGCAGTAATGGAATCGATGCTCTCGATTTCGAGCAGGCTGATTTGCCTGTCCCAGTTACCTGCATGAGCATCTTCGACAATTCCGAAGCCCGCGCGCAGCTCGGCCTCCGGCACGTTGACTTTCTGTACGCCCTTTTGCTTCGATACGGATATCGCCCTAATCCGACCTTTTATAGCTGCCACTTTTTCCACCTGTTTTTTCAAGCAACTTTGTCTCGGTGATAATCATTTCCCTGCTCTGATATTTGAGCATGTCGTATATGGTGAGGCTGGCCGCACTTGCCCCTGCAAGAGCTTCCATTTCAACGCCCGTCTTGCCGGAGGACTTGACTGTCACAATCGTCGTTACTGACTTGTTCGCTTTGTTCAGCTTAAATTCGACATCAACAGCTTCAATCAGAATAGGATGACACATGGGGATGATTGCCGACGTGGATTTCACTGCTGTTATCGCAGCAACTTTTGCGGTTGCGAGCACATCGCCCTTGATGCATGTACCTTCTTTGAGGGTCTTAAAAGCCTCGTCGCCGAGGATAATTGTGCTATCAGCCTTTGCGGTCCTTAGCGTAATATTTTTAACGCTTACATCGACCATGCCGCCATCTTTAGCCACCTTTTCAACCTCCAATTTTGCACATGGAAAATTCTTCTTTGAGCGAGTTTAGTTTCGTATAGTTAGCTTTTTCAGCAATAATTTCACTAAGAAAATCACGAATCGCCTTCTCGCCTTGGCTGCTGATAAGTCTTTTCAGGTCATGTGAACGAGCCGAATACAGGCACGGCATGACTTTTCCGTCGCTGGTCAAACGAAGCCGGCTGCAAGACAGGCAAAAATTTGAAGATCGGCCGCTAATAAAACCTATGGTTCCCGCTGAGCCTGGCACTTTGAAATATTCCGCTGGCCCGTTACCAATACTCATAACAGTGCGAGTAAGCGATCCGTATTTTCGCTCGATGACAGCACGGACTGCTGCATTCGGTACATAATCCGTCGCCGGCCTTGTGCTGTTATTCGTGGGGTAGTACTCGATAAATCTGATGCTGACAGGCAAGCTGGTGCTCATGCCCGAAAGGGCGGTGATTTGCTCTTCACTGTCGTTCAGATCCTTAATTATAACACAGTTGATTTTAACAGGTTTCAGGCCGATGTCTATCGCCCTATGAATTCCCTCAATGACCTTCGGCAGCAGATCGAATCCTGTTATCCGTTCGTATGTTTTTCGCTCTATCGAATCGACGCTGATATTGATCCGTTGCAGCCCGGCGTCTTTTAGCTCTGTCGCCAGGGATTCGAGAAAGACGCCGTTGGTTGTAATCGACAGGTCTTTAATGCCGGCGATTGCACCTAATTTCCGCACGAGCCGTACGATATCACATCTAATCAAAGGCTCGCCGCCGGTAAGCCGCAGCTTTTTTATGCCGCACTCGGCGAACAGCCGGACAATTCGCAGCATTTCTTCGAATCCGAGAATATCTTCGTGTTCGGTCGGGCGGCAATCCGGCTGGGGATGGCAGTAAACGCATCGCAGGTTGCATTTGTCGGTCACCGATAATCTTAGGCAGTCAATACTCATCTTTCGCACAGCAATAATTTCTCGTCCGTCAAATCAGTCTGACCTGAACGATGGTACCCTCTGGAATTTCAGCCACGCCGATGTCCATGCAAACCAATCCATCGGCGCCGCATAGCGCATTAATATGGCCTGAGTCATGATATTCGACTTTTTTCAGCGTTCCGGCATCCGTTATTTCAATGGGAATCCAGCCTCGCCGTTCCGTGTCTTTTCTGCTGATGGTTTCACCCAGCGGCATTCGAATGTTGGGCGCTTTATAATCATGCTCCATCAGCTTATAGAGAAATGGTTTGACCAATAACTCGAATACCACGAAGGTCGATACCGGATTGCCGGGCAGGCCGAAGCAATATAAGTCTTCCGATATGCCGAAGACCGTGGGCTTGCCCGGCTTGAGGGCGATTTTCTCGAACAATAGCTCGACGTTGTTGTTTTTCAGTATCTCCGGCACGAGATCGAAATCGCCCATGGAAACTCCGCCGGACACAAGAACCACGTCGTTTTCGGCGGCGGCCTTCCTGAATATCTCGACAATATCACCGGTCGTGTCTTTTGAGATGCCGTAATCGGTCACGACCGCGCCCACGCCTTCAAGCTGGGCGACAAGCTGAGGGCTGTTGCTGTTTCTTAGCCGCCATGGGCTCGGCTTCGAATGTGGCTCGACCAGTTCGTCGCCGGTGGCAATAATTCCGACCATCGGCTTTCTTGATACCATCACTTCAGCATGACCAACCGTAGCAAGAACTGCGATATCCTGGGGCCTGATTCGGGTGCCGCAGCGAAGAACGACCTGGCCGGTTTTGATGTCCCGGCCCTTTGGGCGGATATTATCATCCGTATCTTCGCCGGTAAAGCGAACCGTGCCGGCTGTGGGATTTTCCGACAATTCCACCATAAATACACAATCCGCCCCCTTTGGTACTGTGGCGCCGGTCATAATCTTGGCGCACTGATTCGGGCCAATAGTCTTTTTAGGCGGCATGCCGGCGGGAATCGTTTCAATTATCTTCAGCTCATTGGCAAGGTCTTGCCGGCGGCAGGCGTAGCCGTCGAAAACCGACCTGTCCCGGGGCGGCATGTCCATGTCTGATTCGACGTCCTCGGCTAAAATCCGGTTTGTCACATGGGCGATCTCAACGGATTCGCTACCGAGCTTCCTGGCCGAATCCAGCACGATTTTAAGGGCTTCATCGAACGGTAACATTTTCTTCGCTCAAAACGAATTTCCGGCAACGGATCAAAGTATTAAGATTTCTAACCTCTTATTCTATTGTTACAGCCCTGTCTTTCAAGAAATATCCTATAAGCTGATTTTAAGCCACCGAAGGCACAGAGGACATAGAGAAATAGAGAAGCAGTGAGTGATTTATAGTATTTGGTATATAGCCTAACGACCAACGACTATATACTAACAACTAATTTTAACCGCTGATTAACGCCGATAAACGCGGATTTTTTTACCACGAAGGCATGCCTCTTCGAGTTCATCATGGCAGGCTCTGAGCCCGTTCGGCCGCGCTCAGGATAAACTCTGTCGAATGGGGCACGAAAAACCACGAAGAAATCCAAATAATCAATGGTAAATAGTAAATAATAAATTGAAAGTCTTCTGTGTTCTGTATTCTGTTTTTTTCTGTTTTTTATGCCCTTTTTTCCCCATTTCGATAAAAATCTTCTCTTTTTTTCAATAAATCTCAATTTTGTTATCAACATTTGGTTCTTCAGAATCGCCTCTGATAATTATAAAAGCCGATTATATTTGCTATAGGTTTGGCAATTCGTATAATTTGAAACAATAACCTTGTGCGGTGCATATTTTATGAATTGTTCATAGTTAACTTTATTATAGGGGTCAAGTGATGAATCAGAAAAATGACATTTATACTGAAGGAAATGTCCATAAGAGCAACGAAATCGTTGAGATTAGGAATGAACTTAAGATTTTGAAAGAAGAATTACTGCCTGAGAGACTTGCTAAAGCTATAGATTCTTCGTACAACCGAATAAGGCTCTTTCTTCAAATCCTATCCATAATGATAACTTTATTCCTCGCAGGTGCAGTAAGCTTTGGTATCTTTGGAGTAAAAAATATATTCTCTATCTACCGAGAGGCTACAGAAGTGCATCATTTGTCCGAGAAAGTATCCAATGACCAAAAGGAAGTAGAAAATTCTCTTAATTCAACCAAAGAAATGGAAGGGCAGATTGATAAAAATATAAAGGATTTCAATGATACTTTCCAAAAAACAATTTCGGACATGCAAAGCGAATCACAAAAAGAAATATCAGATCTCAAGGTAGAAATTACCAATATCCGTCAAAATCTTGACATGACCTCAGACGTTTTCAATAGAGTTGCTGTTAAACGTGGTGACATTCTGAACACTCGCGAAAAACAACTATTGGTTTTGTTGGCTCAAGAAATTACTCCTGACAACACATTATTTAGGTTCAATTATGGACAAATGGCAATGGATTTAGGACGTTATGATGAGGCTATTGAGCAATTTGAAACCGTTCTTAAAGCGAACGATGCACCTTCAGATGTGATTGCTAGGACGAAGACACAGATAGCTGAATGCAAAAAGCGTAAAGCAAGCCCTCCGAAGTTAACGGAACTCAAAGGCGTAAGTATTGGCGGTTATTACCTTTTGCAGCTCCATGCCAATACTTTAGAAGCTTTGCGCAAGAACGGTTATTTTACATTTGAACAGGCGCAGAAAATAATTGATGATGCCAGGGAAAAATAATAGTCAAGGATATGTATTACAGTAGGCTTATGAATAATTAATGAAGTCTATCTAATGTAATGCTTCATTTGTGACAAGAAGCATTTGCGAAGAATCAAAAAGTAAGCCGAAGCTGTAAATAATAAAAGGTCGAAGAATTTAACGGGCTAATGTAGAAAAATGATATTTACTTGTTTGCCATTTGAAGGAGCTATATAGATGAATTCAGTGGCTGGGTATTTTCGTCAAATCCCAATTGGGATATGGGTAGCGATTATAGGTGCAGCAGGGATAATTTTTGGAGCAGTAATTGCGTGGTTAGGTGTATGGCTCCAATTGCGACATGATTCTAAAGAAAGAGAAAGAGAGCGCCAGATGTCTCTTCGTCGAGACGTATACCTAAAAGCAGCAGAAGAAATAGGAAATAAATTAGCATTACTTGTTAACTTTTACGATACGAATCAATCATACTCAGATAAAGTTGCCCAGGTCTTCCAACAGATATATATGATCGGAAATGATGAGATATTGAAAGCTACAATAGAACTGAATGATTATTTCAATAAAGCCTTTGGTGAATTGGCTCCTGAGAGACAGGAAATTGGACTCTTGGAACAAAACCTTAATACCTTAGGTAAATTTACACAAAAATTTTCGAGAGAGTTGGATAAAAGCGTTGAAGAGATGAAACAATACAATTTACAAGGTATCGTAGATGAAAGGAAATGGAATATTATCCAAAGCAACTATGAGTTCGCAGACAAAAGGTTAGGAGAAAATTTAGATAAATTAGATGTTGATTTAAATCGTTTGCTCAAACATATTGGCGAAGTTGCTTGCTATTGTATACGGCGAGCTGTCCAAGCGGATGAATTAGTAACAGCTTTCATTATAGTTGTTCGTAAAGAGTTGAAGACTCCATTCGATGAAGAAGCATATCGTCGTATTCTAAAAGTTAGCCATGAAAAAGCTAAAGATGATGTAGCGACATATGTTTCCTCTGTAAGTTCAAAATATGAAAAATACCTGGACGTGGATAAACCGAAGGAAGAAGAAACATAAGACCGTTGCGTCAGTTTAAGAATCTATTGTTTTTTACCCTTGTCTCTCTGATAATTGCCCATTTTTGTTATTCTAAAGGGTGGTTATTCTTCAACGACGATTTGCACTTTCTGGATGGCGTTATAGCCGGATTTTGGGAATGGGCGGGGCCTTTAGTATTGATTATTGATTAATGACTATTGATTATTTCTCAGATTAAAAAGGTGGGGCCAAGGTTATTTTAGATTTCCGATACCTATGGCATAAATTGACGATTGACGATTTATTTCTCTGTGTGCTCGGTGACCTCTGTGGCTATGTTTCATTCTTCAACGACGATTTGGACTTTTTGGATGGCGTTGTGGCCGGATTTTGGGAATGGGCGGGGCATGGGCTGGGCTGTGCCGTTGGCGTCGATTGTCCGGCAGTAAAGGTCGTATTTGCCAGCGTGCTCGATTCTCAGCAGGGCGGCCCAGTGGACGATTGTGTTAGGAATAGGCCAGCGAATGGGTTTTCCTGCGGCGTCGAATTGACGCGGGATTGGCGGTAATTTTCCTTCGGGAAGGTTTCCGCCCCAGTGCTCCGGCGGCGGCAGGATGTCGGCATCTATCCAAGGAGCTTTGGTGAAATATGGATCATCTTCAGAGAGCGGCTCGCTCTCTGGTACAAGCCAGTATTGGACTTTGCTCAGGCCTGACATGCCTACCTGTGCGAGGCCGGTTATCGGTACGGCTTGGCCGGCTTTGACCTTTTCCGGGGTGTGGATGAAACGGGCGCAGGTTTTTATGTGGCTGACGGTGTCGTTGTTCCACTCGGCGTAGGTATCGTTCGCCTGCGGATTATTGGTCAGGATGATGCGCTGGAGCCACTTGACGGATTTGTTGCCGTAGCCATCCGGGACAATCATGCGGACCGGCCCGCCGCGTTTCGGCGTCAACCATTGGTTATTGAGCTTGTAGCAGAGGATGACGGGATTCTCGCCCGGCGGATCTTCCAGCACCCGGCCGATGGGCAGGGAACTCTGGAACCGCTGCTTCGGGTCGTTGTTGTGGTAGCCGTAATAGAAAACACGCCGGATGTTGCCGGTCGGTTTTGCCAGCCAGACGACGTCTCGCAGCGGCACGCCTTCCCACAAACCCATGCCGCACGGCGTTTTGCCGTTCGTGCAGCTCATTACGAACATGAAGCGCACTGCCTTGGTCTCGGCGAGCTTCATCAGACCGGCCCAATCGAGGGCCGTGCCGGCGGCTTTGGATAATGGCCGCTCAACCTCGGCGTTGCTTTCCGGATCCGGCACGACTTCAAGCTGCCAGGTTTCCGGCGCCAAGCCCACTTCGCGCAGTTTTTCTGCCGGCAGCGTGTGCGGCGGCGGATTGCCCCGGCCGTAATTGATGAAATTCTCTTCCCTTGTCAGATACTAAAGCTTCGAGATGGCCTCGGCGAGCAGGTCATCTGGATTTTCGCCGGCCCACAGGCGGGAAATGCTCGCCCCGGCGATTCCCGATGCTGAGAGCTTGAGAAAATACCGCCTGGTAAAGTCGTTATGTTCTTTTGCGAGTCGTTCTATTTCGTTCATAATCT